>JAWLAB010000005.1 GCA_041395665.1 Pseudomonadales bacterium | reverse complement strand
AGCCATCGCTCTTAATGATGCGCGGCATCAATAATTCAGCGACTTCGTAGGTGGTAAAGCGCTCATGACAAGTGAGGCACTCGCGACGGCGACGCACTTGATCGCCCTCAGCAACGAGGCGCGAGTCAATGACCTTGGTGTCTGTTTCAGCGCAAAAAGGGCAGTGCATGATCTAGGGGTCCTTGTTCTACAATGGCGACGATTGTAACGGTGAAAATCAGCTATGACAGAGACAAGCCACTTTTTTGCCTATCTCAGCAAATTGCGCTGGATAGAACGCTGGGGTATGAAGCGTAACGCCATCCGTGAAAATGTTATGGAGCACAGTTTTGAAGTGGCTGTCGTGGCGCACGCTCTGGGTGAGTTGTACAACCAAAATCATACAGAGAAATTGGATTTAGGCGTGCTGGTGTTGACCGCTTTGTATCACGATGCTTCAGAAGTGTTGACCGGCGATTTGCCATCGCCGATCAAGTACCACAATGAAAAAATTCGCGATGCGTACAAAGAAGTAGAGCATGCAGCGGAACGCGAAATGTTGGCGATGCTGCCCAAGCCTTTACAGGCTACTTATGCACCGTTTTTGTTGTCAGAGCGTGTAGATCCTATTGTTAAACAATTGATTAAAGCCGCTGATATCATCGTGGCGTACACCAAATGCAAAGCGGAAATGGTGGCGGGCAACCCGGAATTCAGCAAAGCCATGAAAGATATGGAGGAGAAACTGTCGCACATTGCTTTGCCAGAAGTGCGCCAGTTCTGTGAAATGTTTTTGCCGAGCTTTAGTTTGACGCTGGATGAGTTGATTAAGCCGCAGGCTTGATTAAAGAGGGCAGTTGCCGCAAATGGGATTGAGTGTGTCTTTTTGCATATGTGCTAGTCGAAGTGCTTGATATTCGTTTCCGTTCCAATACTCACTAAAATTTCCTGTATTAATATTAAATGTCCCATGGTTTGGTTGGGTGCGTGCACAGCAGGGTGTTACATGTCCTTCGGCGGTGATATGTACGGAGCGATAAGGCCATGCGCATTTACCGATGCGCCGCTTTGGTAATTTATAGCCAACCATGATGCCGCGAAATGCCAAACGCCATTGCTGTTTTATGATGGCCTTATGGATTTCCGGTAATTTCAAGAGAGACTTATGTATCCTGTCGGCCGTTGTTTGGTAATCAGGATCTCCGCGCACCAGCCAGTTTTCGACAAAGCCTATGGCCAGATAATCGACGCCCAGATCAATACACAACGAACCCAGCGATGAAAGATTTTTGTAGTTCATCTCAGTGGTGGTGTTGTGTATTCCTATGATGACGCTGGAGTCACCACGATTCCTTTCTTCCAATAACACTCGCATACCTGTCAGTACTTCATCTAGGCCGACTTTTCCCATAGGTCGAATTTGCGCGAATTCTTCGGGCTCTGTCGAATCGATGCTGATACCGACTTCATAGACATATTCGTGTATTAGGCGGCGGATTTTTTCATTGAGCAACAAGCTGCCGTTGGTGATAATCCATACCTTGATCGAGCGCTCCTTGAGTTTTTTCAAAATAAATTCGATGTCAGGGTGAAGAAATATTTCACCGAGCCCCGCGAGGCGGATGGTTTTCAGGTCTGGCAGTGTCGTCAGTATCTTGTCGAGAGTCGCTGGTAATAGATCATTTTTTAGGTCGTTAGGATGTAGACTGCTGCGTGAACAGGTGCCGCAAGTTGCATTGCAGCGTGTAGTCGCTTCGATCTCGACATGATCCGGCATTGGTGCGAGCAGAGCTGGCTTGTAGCGAATCATGCTTGTATAGAGAACAAGCTTGCGAAACTTCCGGTGCAGGCTTCTGAACATAAATTTTCCCGCAACTACACAGCTTGTGTACTGGCAATCAATTCATGTTCAGCAGTCTTGCTTTTCCTGACTACTTGGTAGTTGGTGCGTGATGGAGTTTGTCCGCGGAATTCATATTGAGGCCAGCGGTCACGAGCGTAATAGCGTGAAGAAATCTTGGTTGATGAACGGCATGAAAAGAAATTTAAGGACATAGTAAAAATCCCAGAAAATAGCGCCTGTCCTCAATCGATGTGTCAAGCCGCCGCCAAATGATTGGCATTGAATAAAACGGCTCTTTTATAAGCTATTTGAGTGTATTGAGCCACGGTCTCTCGACAAGGGTATTGTGTGTAAACAGATCATTCGAAGTAGTGTAATAATCCATCAGTTGTATAGGATTGGATAATGCCTTGTGCATGATAACGATTGAACATTTCTAATTTCCTGGAAATGCTACGGTTCTACCAAATTTAATCATTCCAAGAGTGCATTCTTCTTAAATGGTTCTTCAGTATCCTCCATACGGTTTCTTCAGAAGATGTCTGCGTAGACCAAGCATGAAAAAACCACTGGTTTCTAGCTTGCATTTTTATGGCAATTGCCGCAGCCTGTTGCCCAACTCTGTATTTTTCCTCTTTGCCGACGAGCGAAGTGTTTCGTCATTACCTGACTCGAAGCCAAGAGGCACCCGGTAACAGCCGGCGCTGTAATTTTTAAAGGTCGTCAGCGCTCAACGTGGATGCCGTTTGTACAAGTCAGGCGATATTCACGCCGGCAGCAATAAGTGCATCACAAACATGACGACGTTCTTGGTCTAGTGAAAATGTCATCGACCGGAACCGCTTTGACCGAAGTCTGGTTTTCAGTTTCACGGCTGGCGTTCCGGAGATTTTTTCGATAACCTAACGCTTCCATCTGGTCATCTTGCTGGCGCAGTAGTCACATTTGTAAACACAGCCGCGTGAAAATTCAGCATGGCTACTGGTTGATGGCAGACCGTATAGTCGTGAACCGTGTTTCCGATAGATTTCTTTATCATACAGTTCCCAGGCGGGTAGTGGTAAGTCATCTAGATTCGCAATAGGTGTGCGCATCCCTGTAAATAGAATTTCTTCGCCGTTTCTGTAGTACAGGCCTTTAATATCTTTTGGGGGCACACCGTCACAATATTCCTGCACGAAGGAGATATCAAAGCTACAGCAAACAAATGCAGCATCAAGTGGGACTCCATAGCGACTCACTGGCGGTGGTCAAGCTTACGTGACGCCATATGTTAGCACGCTGAACGGAAGAATTTCGCTGGCCCAATGACTGATATCGCGTAACCTGGTTCCATAGAAGGTGTTGTTGTAGCGGTGATGCCGATCACATCTGGCTTGTAATTGAAGATCTTGTCTTTGTGTTCAGAAGTTATACGACATATGATAAGTCAAAGATTTTAACCTGATGACCGTGCTGCATAGCACTGGCGGCTGTGGTGGCTAGGCCGAGCGTGGAAATACCGGATTGGTGATTGCTCCCTTGCTGCCACTATGGCTGGGTACATGCGATGGGTTGATCAAGTACACGCGCCATTGCTTTATACCTGTTCAGATCGTTTGGAGGCGAATATAATCCACTTCATTTGCAGGGTTTCTATCGGGCGGTTTTTACGTTTAGTGGTGTGGATTAAGTCTGCCACCTCATAAACCTGCATTACGCTTTGTTCCACCTTTTGCAGCTGAGATGGCGGGTTTCTCCCAATTCTTCCACTAACAAATTATGGCGATACATGGATGCTGCTTTGGCAGATACTTCGCGCTGGCGTCAATCGTTGCTTCGGCATTGCCTTTTTCCATCGCGTCGAAAATATCGCAAATCCAGTTGGCGGGTTTAGCGGCGTTCCGCTTCGCAAAGCCGCGTGTGGTGCAGGTGATGCGATACGGGTGCCCGAAGTGACCATCGGTGGGCGCGGGTCGTTCGGCTTTGGCATTTTTGTTGACAGTGATATTGCCTGACCGAGTGCAGCGTCAACTTCTTTGCCGGTGATGTTTTTGTCGGTCAGCGACAGCAAAAATAAATGGTTTTCCGTGCCGCCAGACACCACTTGGTAGCCGCGTGCAATGACGGTGGATGCCATGGCTTTGGCGTTGGCTAACACTTGTTGTTGATAGGTTTTGAACGCGGGTTGCAGCGCTTCTTGGAAGCACACTGCTTTGGCGGCAATCACATGCATCAACGGGCCACCCTGCTGGCCAGGGAACACGGCAGAATTCAATTTTTTTTCCAACTCTTCATTTTTGCGCGCGAGAATCAAACCACCGCGAGGGCCGCGCAGGGTTTTGTGCGTAGTCGTTGTGACCACATCGGCAAACGGCACTGGGTTGGGATAAATGCCAGCGGCGATCAAACCGGCGACATGCGCCATATCGACAAACAAATACGCACCCACTTTGTCGGCGATTTCGCGGAAGCGTGGGAAGTCCAGAATGCCGGAGTAGGCAGAAAAACCGGCGACGATCATTTTGGGTTTGTGTTCGATAGCGAGGCGTTCGAGTTCGGCGTAGTCGATCAAGCCAGTGGCGGGATCCAAACCGTATTGCACAGATTGATAAATCTTGCCGGAGAAGTTCACGCCTGCGCCGTGGGTCAAGTGACCACCGTGAGCGAGTGACATGCCGAGCACTGTATCGCCCGGTTTGCACAGCGCCATGTAAACCGCTGCGTTGGCTTGGCTGCCGGAGTGCGGCTGCACATTGGCGTAATCGGCGCCGAACAATTGCTTGGCGCGGTCGATGGCGAGCTGCTCCACCACATCCACAAATTCACAGCCGCCGTAGTAGCGTTTGGTCGGGTAGCCTTCGGCGTATTTGTTGGTCAGCTCTGAGCCTTGTGCTGCCATCACTGCGGGGCTGGCGTAGTTTTCAGAGGCGATCAGCTCGATGTGATCTTCCTGTCGTTTTTGCTCGCTTTGAATGGCATTCCACAGAGCGGGATCAAACGAGGCAATCGTGACATCTTTGCTGAACATGCTGAACTCCAGAAGGCTTTTGCTGAATCAAAAAAACAGGCTGCATTGTACACGAGGGGTGCATTGGGCAGAATGCAGACAAATCTTGCTGACGGATGCTTATGTCTGAACTTTCCCCTTCTGACCACTTAATTAACGCGTGTGGTTTGTACTGCCCAGAGCCGGTAATGTTGTTGCACAAAGCGGTGCGCGAAGTGTTGGAGGGGCAGCTCATTGAAATGTGGGCAACCGATCCATCTACCTGTCGCGATGTGCCGAAGTTTTGTCATTTTTTGGGGCACGAATTGTTGGTGCAAACGCAAGAGGGCGATCAGTATCGCTATGTCATTCGCAAAATTGTGAAAGAGGTTTGAGATGCGTTTATTGCACACCATGTTGCGCGTTACCGATTTACCGCGCTCGATTGCGTTTTACACCGATGTGTTGGGCATGCGTTTATTGCGGCAGCAGGATTATCCCGACGGTCAATTCACTTTGGCGTTTCTCGGTTACGGAGCTGAATCAGAAACCACCGTGATTGAACTTACTTACAACTGGGGTGTGCACAGTTATGAAATGGGGAATGCTTACGGGCATATCGCAATTGCTGTAGATGATGTGCAGGCGGCTGTTGATGCGATGCGCGCCAAAGGTGCCAATATTCTGCGTGAGCCTGGGCCGATGAAAGCAGGCACAACCGTATTGGCTTTTTTAGAGGATCCAGACGGTTATCGCATCGAACTATTGGCAAAACACTAAACAAAAATAATTAAGCGGAGTGCGTAATGAATCCATCGCTGAATAATGACCATGGTTCTTTGGAAACTGCAATTACTGGCCAATACGATTTCACCATCAGTGAGGTTTTGTCTGAAGCATGGGAAAGGATTGATGGCTACAAATGGCAATATGCCGTGATTGCTTCGGTTTATTTTGTGATTTATTTTGCCGCAGCTATTGCTATAGGTTTGTTGTTTTACGAGAAGCCTACTCAGATGGAGGCGGCGATGCAATTGGTAGGAGTGACTCTGATTCCCATGAGTGCAGCGTTGACCATGATGGGCTTGAGTATGGCGACAGCACAGCCAATTACTGTGAAGCAATTGTTTTCATACTACGATAAATTATTTTTGTTGATTGGATTGCAAATATTGATTGGTTTAGCTGTGGTTTTGGGTTTGGTCTTACTTATCATCCCTGGTGTTTATTTGATGATTGCACTGATGTTCGCCATCCCTTTGATGCTAGAAAAAAATCTTTCCATCATTGATGCATTTGAAGCGTCGCGCAAAGCAGTAACGCATCATTGGTTCAAGATTTTTGGTGTTCTTCTTGTGATGGGGATTATTTTATTTCTGTCTATTTTGCCATTGGGCATTGGTTTAATTTGGACTGTACCTATGATGGTGACAGTGATTGGCGTGATGTATCGCAGGATGTTTGGTATCGGTGAACAAATGAATGCTATTGAGCATCAAAGTACGCAATATATGTAATGTAGAGCTGTCGCAGCCCTTGTTGGGTTTGGAAAACAATTTCGTCGTCGAGTTGCTTTCCTAATGCGGCACGCGCCAGCGGTGAATCCATGCTGATCCAACTTTTTGCGGGATCAATTTCATCAGGGCCAACAATGCGGTAGCGGTTTTCGCTACCGTCTTCATCTTCTACTGTAATCCACGCACCAAAAAACACTTTGCTTTGTTGGTCGGGGATGCGGTCAACCACTGTCAAGACTTCTAAGCGCTTGCTTAAGTAGCGCACGCGGCTATCAATTTCACGCAGGCGGCGTTTGCCATAAATGTAATCGCCATTTTCCGATCGATCCCCATTTTTTGCAGCTTCGTGTACGGCAGAGGTCACTTGCGGCCTTTCAATTTCCCACAGCTGATGCAGTTCTGCGCGTAATGCTTCTGCGCCTTCTGTGGTGATGTAGGCCGAGCGTTTGGGTGCGGGTGGGCGATAGCGTCCCATAAGAGGTTCCGTTACTTAGCCGCCAGCGAGCTTGATTTTAAAGCCGCGTTTTTCTAATTCGGCTTTTAATTTGTCGCGCTGGTCGCCTTGAATTTCTACCACCCAATCTTTCACTGTGCCACCAGTACCGCACAGTTGTTTCAATTGTTTCGCCAATGTTTGCAATTCGTCTGCGGATAATTCAAAACCGGTGAGCGTAGTGACGCCTTTGCCGTTGCGCCCTGCGGTTTCGCGGCGAATACGAATAAAGCCATCACCTTTGGGTGGTAGTGAGGGTAGTGGGTCGATGGATTTGATACGACCGCTTTCAGTGGAGTAAACCAGTTTGCTGTCTTTTTTGCTCATGGATGATTTCCGAGAGTAATAGCGATTTTTCCAAAATGTGCGCGATTTTTCATATGCTGATGCGCCGCATCTACATCGTGAAAATCAAAATAGCGATCAATCACAGGGCGAAATTGTCCGCTGTCTATCCAGTGCCAAGCGCGTTGACGAATATCACTCACCATCGCAGTTTTTTGTTGGTTGGATTGCGCGCGCAATGTCGAGCCAGTGATGGTTAAGCGTTTCATCATCACTGTAGCGAGATTGATTTCCGCTTTGCTGCCATTTAACACGGCAATATTGATGATGCGCCCATCTACAGCGGCAAGCTTGATGTGCTGCGCTAAGGCTTCGCCGCCGAGAATATCGAGTGTGACATCCACGCCGTGTTGTTGGGTTGCTGCGTGCAGTGTGTCAGTGAAATCACCTTGGTGATAATCAAAAGCGAGTTCTGCGCCAAGTGCGATACAACGCGCACATTTTTCGGCGTTACCGGCGGTGGTAAAAACGCGTGCGCCTGCTAAATGTGCTAGCTGGATGGCGGTGGTGCCGATGCCGCTGCTGCCCGCTTGTATCAACACAGTTTCGCCCGCTTGCAATTTGCCGCGCTGAAATAAATTGTGCCAAACCGTGATAAACGATTCCGGCAAACACGCAGCTTCTGCTGCGCTGTATTTTTCTGGCCAAGGCAGGCATTGTGTGGTGGGCGCAAAGCAGTAATCGCTATAGCCGCCGCCGTTGACCAAAGCGCAAACGCGATCACCTTCTTGCCATTGCGTAACATTTTTCCCGCAAGCGATAACCGTTCCTGCGACTTCTAAACCGAGGATGGGTGAGGCATCGGGTGGTGCGGGGTAGAGCCCAGCGCGCTGCAACAAATCAGGGCGATTGATGCCAAAAGTGGCGACAGCAATTAACACTTCGTCGTCGTTTATTTCACGCAAAGTTTGCTCTGCGATTGCCAGTGTTTGGTCGGGCAGATGTTGGATAAAACGCTGTTTCATGTTGCAGGTTTTTGTTGCGTAGTGGCAATCGGTGGAATAGGAGTGTCGATTGTGTCGGCAACCGCGCGCAATAATTCAAGTGCTTCTGCGCTGTATTGTTGCTGCGTATCAGCAATAGCAGTGCAGCACGCTTTTAATAAGCGTGGCTTTACCAATGCTTGTAAGCAGCGCAGTTGCCGTACAGCTTGATCCAGTGCGTTGATATCATTCAATGCCTCTGCATCCAATATTGTCTCGGGTAAACCCAGTTGTTGCCATGCGCTAGAAAATTTCTGTATCGCTAATGCTTCTGTGGCGTGTGTGGATAAAGCCAGTGCTGAGAGCACGGTGCGGCAGCTATTGGTTGTGACAGTTAATGTTAGTGCGCTGCCACCAGAAATTTTTGTTGCATTCAATGAGTGGCGCAAGATGCGATACAAAGACCACTCAAACAGCGAAATTTTTTGATCAGCATTGATTTGTGCCATCACCGCTTTCAAAAATAAATCGCGTTGCGCTGTACTTAGTAATAAAAGGCTAGGCAAACAGAGGTCTAGCAGAGGCAAGCGCAATGCATAAGGTAATTGTGTAACGCTGGCTGCAATTTTTTCACACAAGCTGGAAACGCTGCCGGGCGTATAGTTTTTTAGCAAAGTGAGCGAGGCGGTGTTGTCTGCCGCTGTGCGCTCCATCAATAAGCAATGGGTAATAGCACTCGCGCCCCATGTTTCGCGCGCCATATTTTTTAAGTCATTGGGAATGCGGGTTAATCGTTGCTTGGCTTCGGTAAGATGTTCAGGCTGCGGTGTGCCGATATTGTCGATTGCTGTAACGACGCTGGTAGCAGCGGCAATGCCCGCAGTCATCTCTGTAGCCATCATTGAGGGCGGTGTGTATTGAATCTCACCATTCACAATGTTGATGCGCGATGGATCTATCGTTGGTCTATCGACATCAATTTTCGAGGCGTCGACAGCAGGAAACTTGCCATCCCAATGCGTGTCAATCGCTTTAATGCGTTCCGCCAAAGGTGGGTGTGTGGCAAACCAAGAAGAAAAACTGCTGACACCATTGCCAAAAAATAAATGACTGGCTTGTGATGCGTTAGGGTGAGTAATGATAGAACCTGCGGTGTAGCCACCAATTTTTTTTAATGCACCAGCAATGCCTTCTGGGTTGCGCGTGTATTGCACGGCGGAAGCGTCAGCAAGAAATTCACGCTGGCGGCTGATGGCGGCTTTGATCAATTTTCCAAAAAAAGTGCCGCTGTAACCGACAATAACCAGCCCTAGACCGATCAGTGCCAAGCTAGAAGCATTCTTGCTGTTTCGAGAGCCTGAGCGTCGGCTGCCGCTTTGCAAAAGAAAACGACCAATTAAACCGATAAATAAAATACCAAATAGCCAGCCCATTAATTGTAAATTGATGCGCATATCGCCATTAAAAATATGGCTGAACTCGTGGGCAATTACACCTTGTAATTCATCGCGCGAGAGTAATTGAATCGCACCGCGCGTAATACCGATAGCCTCATCGCGATGATCGTGTCCGGCAGCAAAGGCGTTGATAGATTCTTCTTCCAAAATGTAAACCGGCGGCACGGCGACGCCTGCAGCAATTGCCATTTCTTCAACGATATTGAGAATTTTTCGTTCATTGAGGTCGTTGCTGGCACGATCCAGTAGATGACCGCCTAACAGTGTGGCAACAGCTGAGCCGCCAGCGCGCAATTGTTGCATTTTGTACCGTGATGCCAAGCCAATAACGATGGTGATAGCAACGGCAATTTCTGCCATCACTGCGCCATCCATTGAGAGTGGTAAATTGCCTTGTACCGTTGATGTGCTCTGACTAAAACCTATAGCCAATAACACGATCAGTTGCGTTAGTCCTATTAAGCAAATAACAGCCAATGCAAACAGCGCCACCAGCCATCCAGTACGGCGGCGCGCATTGGCTTGCGATTGAAAAAAATTCATCAAGCTGCCTAGCGTTAATTTTTAGAAGCTAACTTTAGGCGCTGCTTGTATGGCTTGATGATCTTCAAATTCAAGCAGAGCCATATCTGTATTGTGGCCAAAAAGGCCAGAAAGAAAATTGGCGGGAAAAGATTGGCGCGCTGTGTTGTATTCGGTGGCAGAGTCATTCATCGCTTGGCGTGCGAAAGACACTTTATTTTCTGTGCTGGTCAGTTCCTCAGAAAGCTGCATCATATTTTGATTCGCTTTGAGATCAGGATAGGCTTCCATGGTGACATTGAAGCGACCGAGCGCACCGCCTAATTGTGTTTCAGCGTGACCTAAGTTGGTGATGGCGTTGCCGTCTGCTGGATTACTCGAAGCAGTTTGCAATTGTTTGCTGGCAGTGTTGCGCGCCTCAATCACTGCTTCCAGCGTTTTGCTTTCATGCGCCATGTAGGCTTTGGCGGTTTCGACGAGATTGGGAATTAAGTCATAGCGGCGTTTGAGTTGCACATCAATTTGCGCAAAAGCGTTTTGATAACGATTTTTTAAATTGACGAGTTTGTTGAACAGTGAAATCAAATAAATTGCTATCACTGCCAAAATAATCAGAGTAATTAATCCGCTGCCCATGGTGTATCTCCGTGTGAGTGATAAAAGCTCATTGCCAATCAAAACGCTGACCGATCAGTGAGAACAGTGCTTCGTTGTGTGGTTCATAGTACTGCACTAGCGATTGCCGTACAGCGCGATCGGCTTCGCCATAATTGCCGGGCTTGCGCGGTAGTAAATCGGTAGGGTGAAAGGAGGCATCGACACCTAAAAAAGCGTAGAACTGCGCCAGTACAGCATAAGGCTTTTGAAAGAACTGTTCACTGCTGAAGATAGCGATTTGTTCGCGTGGAAAATGCTGAAAAAAAGCTTGCAGTTGTTTAGCGTAATGACCGCGCTCACGGTAGCTAAAGCGTTGTGCAGCGCTGTGGGTGAGCAGCTTGCCAGTGGCGAGTGCATCCCAGTCATCGCGCGTGCGTTTGCCTTCAGCCGCTAAAGCATCCTCTAAGCTGAGTAGGTCGTGGTGGCGGCGAAACTCTTGGTGATAATGAGATATGGCGCGATCAGCGGGGTTGCGCAGCAACAGCAGTAATTTTGCAGTGGGGCAGTGTTGTGCGATGCGCTGCGCAACCAAAGGGTGTGCCATATAAAAAGGCGATGCTTCGCCGGTGATTTGACCGGATTGGCAAACAGGAAATTGGCGTTGATACCAAGCTGCACCGCGCGCGTAATGCTGATCAAAAAAATGCACTTCTTTGCGCGTGGCGCGGAGAATTTGTGGGTGCTGGGTCAGTGCGCTGTAGAGGCTGGAAGTGCCACCTTTTTGTGTGCCGATAATCAGAAAGTGCGGCGCAGGCATGGTTTACAGTGCGGGGCCATTGGGAAGAAAGCGATTGTCACTATTGCTCTTAATCCACAGCACCATGTCGCGTGACAGAGGTGTACCGCGCTGTTTGAGCAGGCGAGCAATCCAAATCACGGGGGATTTATCGCCGCCGTGCCAGTGTGAAAGCTGCTGTTCTACTTGAGTAAAGAATTGCACCAGCTGTACTAAAGTTGATTCATCCATGGCGGCCAATACGGGCTGCCAGTCGTGAGCCGTGAGTCGCATCATTTGGTTGCTATTGCTGGGGAGTTGCTTTTCCCATGCAGCCAATGCTTGCCAGTCACCTACGGCAGCAAAGCCTGCGCACTTGGCTAGTAATTGCGCATCAATGGAGTAAGTGGCGGTGGTTTCACTGCCGTCTGCGGGGTTCCAGCTGCCAAGTGTCATGGAGATACTGCCTTTATGTTTGTATGAAGATATAGATGTGGGCGCATTGTAACGAAGTCAGAAGGGGCTTCGACAGCTGATAGAGCGGTGAAAAAAAGTGGCATCGTTAGTGGTTTTTTGAGCTTCTTTGTATTACCCTGCGCGCGTTGTTTGACTCAATTGACAATTTTTTCACATTTGACCATGGGTAAGGAGATTTACCGTATGAAAAATAAACTGATTGCCGCATTTGCTGCCTCTGCTCTGGCTTTGGGTGTTAGCACAGCTGCTCAAGCTGATGACCACTTCTACGCTGGTTTTAGCGCTGGCTACTTTGACAGCCACGCTGATCTCGAAAAATCTGTTAATGAAGGCGTTGCTGGCGTACAAGTGGGCTACCACTTCAACCCAGACTGGTCTATCGAGCTGGGTCAATTGTCTGGTTTTGATTCAGACGACCAAGAAGTCGTTTCTTTGACTGCTGCTTACCGTTTGTGGGGCGAGCAAACTCAAATTTTAGCGGTTGGTGGTATTCAAAATCTGCGTTACACCAACAGCGAAGTTGAGCCTGTGTTGGGTGTAGCACTTTCTCACTACTTCACTGACAACGTAGAAGCCCGCTTGACTGTGTTGGGTGGTGTTGAAGACAAAGAATATATGACTAGCACACTGTCTCTGAACTACCACTTCGGCACGCACCAAGATGCCGTTGCTGAGCCAGAGCCAGAGAAAGTTGCTCCTGCTGTTGTTATGACAAAAACCATGCACGCTCACTTCGATACCGATAAGAGCCGTGTACGCGCAGCTGACCGCGCTGAAATCATCCCTGTTGCACAGGCGATGAAAGCGAATCCAGGCAGCACCGCAACTATCGTTGGTCACACTGACAGCACAGCTTCTGAAGCGTACAACCAGCGTTTGTCTGAGCGCCGTGCGGATGCCGTCAAAGCGGTGATGGTAGAAGAAGGTGTAAACCCTGACGCTATCGAAACTTCTGGTCGCGGTGAGCTGGAGCCAGTTGACAGCAATGACACTTCTGCTGGCCGTCAAGCTAACCGTCGTATCGAAGCGGTTGTTACTGGTTTGCCACAGTAATTGCTCCTTGAGAGATAAAAGAAGCCCGGTTCGCCGGGCTTTTTTGTGTCTGTAATTTATGGCTGCGTTAGACTGCGCGCACCGCGTGGGAGAGAGAAATCAATAATGAGCACGACGCTCTATTGGCATGACTATGAAACTTTTGGTCGCAATCCGCGTTGGTGCGGTATTGCGCAGTTTGCCGGTATTCGCACGGACGAAAACCTCAAGGAAATTGGCGAGCCTTTGATGCTTTATTGCCAGCCGCCGCAAGATAGTTGGCCTGAACCAGAGGCGTGTTTGATCACCGGCATCACGCCGCAATTGTGTCGTGAACGCGGCGTGGCGGATGTGCAGTTTGCTAAAAAAGTGTTACACGAATTAGCGCGACCTGGCACTTGTGGTGTCGGCTTCAACAATATTCGTTTCGATGATGAATTTACGCGCCAACTGCTGTATCGCAATTTCTATGACCCTTACGAGCGCGAATGGAAAAATGGCAATTCGCGTTGGGATTTGTTGGATGTGCTGCGCATGGCGCGCGCATTGCGCCCAGAAGGCATTGAATGGCCATTTGATGAGCAGGGCAATCCAGTGATGAAGCTAGAAGCACTGACCGCAGCGAATCATATCGAACACGCGGGCGCACATGATGCCTTGGTGGATGTGCGTGCGACGATTGCGATGGCGCGAAAGCTCAAGCAAGCACAGCCGCGCCTTTACGATTTTGCGTTTCAATTGCGCGATAAAAATGTCGTCAAAAAATATTTGGATTTAGAAACACATCATCCGGTTTTACACACTTCTAGCAAGTTGGGTAGAGAGCGATTATTCACCACCTTGGTGATGCCTGTGATGCAGCATCCGAGCAATACGAACGGCGTGATTGTGTTTGATTTGATGCAAGATCCAGCTGCGTTGATTGATCTCCCCACTGAAGAAATTCGCCGCCGCTTGTTCACTGCGAATACTGATTTGGAAGCAGGTGTGGAGCGATTAGCGGTAAAAACAGTACACAGAAATAAGTCGCCGATGGTCGCGCCTTTGTCGCTGTTCGATGGCGCTGTCGAAACGCGCTTGGGTTTGGATCGCGCGCTTTGTGAGAAACATTGGCAGACTTTGTATGCGCGTCTGCCTGAGGTGCAGGCGAAACTCAAAACCGTGTTTGAACAGGAATATGAACCTGTCGTGCGCGATGCGGAGTTTCTTATTTATGGTGGGTTTTTGGGTGCGCAGGATAAACGCGTGGCAGATGCTGTGCGTAAAGCAAATCAAAAAGAGTTGAGTGAAAATAGCTTTGTGTTTTCTGATCAGCGCCTGTCAGAATTATTGTTTCGCTATCGTGCGCGCAATTTTCCTCAGAGTTTATCGGCGGATGAGCAGGCGCAATGGCAGGAGTGGCGGCATTTTCGCTTGCACAACAAGGTGAGTGAAGATTGGCTGACACGAGAAGCGTTTCGCACTCAGCTCGAAAAATTGAAAAATGACTATCAGCAGGATGTTCAAAAAATGGCGGTTATTTCTGCGCTGATGGCATGGGAATCGGAGGTTAATTAATGCATTTTCCTGGGGCACATATCCTTTCTATTACGCCGTTTGATCGCAGCGACATTGAGCATATTTTTTCAGTGGCAGACTGCATGGAGCCGTATGCGCAGCGCAAGCGTGTCACGCGCGTATTAGAAGGCGCAATTCTCGGCAATATGTTTTTTGAACCGAGCACGCGAACGCGAGTGAGTTTTGGTTGCGCATTTAATTTACTGGGCGGTGAAGTGCGCGAAACCACGGGCTTTGATTCGTCTGCACTCGCTAAAGGTGAATCGCTGCATGACACTGCGCGTGTGCTGTCCGGCTATAGCGATGTTATTTGTATGCGCCATCCACAAGCGGGTTCGGTGGCTGAGTTTGCAGAAACGAGCCGCGTCCCTGTGGTCAACGGTGGCGATGGTGCCAATGAACATCCCAGCCAAGCACTGCTCGATTTGTACACGATTCGCAAAGAAATTACTTCGCGTGGACGCAGTTTGTCAGAGTTGCGCATCGCCATGATTGGCGATTTGAAATATGGTCGTACCGTGCATTCATTGTGCAAATTACTTTGCTTGTATCCAACCGTACAAGTGACATTGGTGTCGCCACGCGAATTGGCGATGCCGCCAGAGTTGGTGGACATGATGCGCAGCGCTGGAATACGCGTCACAGAAACTGATCAGCTGGAAGCGAGTATTGGAAAAGTGGATATTGCGTATTCCACGCGTATTCAAGAAGAGCGATTTACCAGCAAGGCAGAAGCAGATTTGTATCGCGGCAAGTTTCGTCTCAATCAGCAGGTTTACACGCAATATTGTGAACCCAACACGGTGATTATGCACCCGCTGCCGCGCGATTCTCGTGCAGAAGCGAATGAGTTAGATAACGACCTGAATGAAAATCCAAACCTTGCGATTTTTCGCCAAGCCGATAACGGCGTGGTGATTCGTATGGCCTTGTTTGCGCTGGTATTGGATGTGGTGGACTTGGTGGATAAACACGCGCTGGATGTGCGTTGGTTTCGTGCACGGTAATAAAAAAGGATGAGAGGTGTGCGGTAGTTGCAGTCACACACCTCTCGTGTTTTACACCATCAACGAACTGATTGTTGGAAGCGTTTTTCCAGTGTTTGTACGCTGCTCGGTACAGAAAGTGTATCCAGCGTATCGCTCATAGCCGCCAAGCGATCCGCCGGCGCAGGGTGTGTCTGTAATAGCAGAGCCATGCCGCTGTCACGCGCAGTACGCGCTTCCAGTTTTTGCATCACCGCGACAAAAGCGTAAGGATCGTATCCCGCTTTTACCATGGTGCGTAATGCTTCTTGATCGGCAGCGTATTCATCGCTTTTATCTAAACCGCGTGCGTACACTTGCTTTGATGCATTCACTACGCTTTGGGCAAACTCTCTTTCGGTGGATGACATTTTCCCTTGCGTTGCAGCTGACCCTACAAATGAACCGACATCCACAGCCGCACCGAGTAAATTATTGCTGCGCATAGCGTTGAGATAATCTTTGTGTGTGACATGCGCGATTTCGTGCGCTAACACGCCAGCGAGTTGCGCTTCGCTATCCAGCATATTGAGCAAGCCGCTGGTGACAAAAACATAGCCACCGGGTGCTGCGAACGCGTTGACATCGCTATCGTTCAGCACACCAAAGCGCCAGTTCAAATGAGGGCGTGTGCTGTGCAGTGTGAGTAAGCGACCGACACGATTCACATAGCGTTGCTGCTGTTGCTGGCGACTCAATTTCGATGCGCCTAACAGTGTGCCTGCCATGTGATAGCCGATATTGTCTTCTTCTTGTTCAGAAGTGCCCGCTGTACTTTTTGATAATTTTTCACCGGCATCGGCAAGCGGTGTTAAATCATAACCACCGACATTCATACCGCGCATTTCGGCACAACTCATCAGCAAAGTCGAAGCGAGCAAGAGTGTCAGACGTGAGAGTATTTTTGAATAAGTCATCGTCTTATCTCCTTGGCGCAGGCAGGCCAGCGGCCTGAGCAAATTGACGCGCTTCTTCTGCGCTCACTTGGTATTGGCTCAAGCGAGCTACTTCAGCGGTGTCTTCCTGCGCGTTTTGCAGTTGCTCGCGTGACAGCCCGCGCACACCAGTCGCCACCGTGGTGTTACTGCGTGAAGCTTGTGCGAGGCTCGCTAAACCGCTCATCGTCGATTCGCCGCCGCGCGTTGCGCCGCCTTGTAAACGCACATTGAGCATGCGCACCCAGCCTTCGCCTTGTGCAGTTTTGACTTGATACCACGCACCTTGGCGTGTGCCGATTTGCAGAGATTGCCCAGCCGATAGTTGCTGAATAGTCGCGCTGCTGGCGTTGGGCGCGCTTTTCAGTTCCGTAGCAACCGTGGTTTGACCAGCGTCAGCTTGTGCGGCGAGTGCAGCCAGCAACAGCGTGCCGCCCAACAGGGGTGACAGGATGCGAGTGCGTAGAGTCACGATACTTTCCTCCTAGGTTCGTAGATATTAACGGGCTCCTCACGGCCTTTCACTTTGCAAGAGCCGTGCGGTAGAAACTCAAATTGCTCGCCGCATAAATCGCGCGTACTTTGTGAAACCAAAATTCGCGCAATCCCTTTGGTCACGCCTTCCAAACGACTGCCCAGATTCACAGTATCGCCAATGGCGGTGTATTCCAATCGTTGATCACAACCCAACATGCCAACGACCGCAGGGCCAGAGTGTATGCCAATGCCAACATCAAAGTCTGCAAGGCCGTGTGCGGTACGAAAATCTTCCAGTGCATCCACCATGTCCAAGGCGGCATTCACTGCGTTAACAGCGTGCTGCTCGTCGGGCAGCGGTGCGCCCCAAAACGCCATGATGGCATCGCCGATGAACTTATCCAGCGTGCCGTGGTTTTTGAAAATCACACCCACTTGCTTGGTGAAATAAGCATTCAACAGCGACATGATTTCCGCCGCGCTGGCTTTCTCCGACATCGTGGTAAAGCCGCGAATATCCGAAAATAAAATACTGATTTCGCACTGCTTGCTGGCTTGAGTTTCTTCACTCAAACCTTGCTCGGCAAGTTGTTGCACCACCACAGGATCAAGAAAACGACCAAACATTTCGATAGCGGCTTGTCGTGCGGCGTGCTCCTGCCAATAGCGCAATGCGGTGCCAGTGCCGAGTAAAACGAGGCTGGCGATGAAAGGTGAAATCAATGGCACTAGCCAGTGCTGGCGAATAGCTATCATGCTAATTGCTGTGAGAAACAGCGCGATAGTTGTTGAGAAAGCAGCGGTGATGAGTAGTGGTTTTTTTTGTTGCAAACGCCAGAGCAACAGCAGCAACCACGGCAGCCCAACAGCCAGCCCCAGCCACGCGTTGTAGCGTAGCCATTGGCGGTTTTTCAGGTTGTCGAGTGTGTTGGCCAGCAGGTAGAGGCCGGGGTATTGCGCGTTGATGGGTGTGGGGCGCAAATCGTGTAAACCCGCTGCGGTGGCACCGATAAAAACAATTTTGTTTTGCAGATTTTGTTTTTCGCCCGCTTGCACTTTTGTCCACACATCCGCGTAGCTGTAGCGCGTGTACGGAGAATCGACACCGTCGCCACGCCACGCCAGTCGTAGCGGTGAGGGTGTTTGCTGCGTATCCAGCTGCAAATAATTGGCAACGACTTGTGGCAGCGACAGCAACAACCAACCTTGTTGTAGCTGTTGCGTTTGGTAGTGGCGCGCAATGCCATCGGCGTCAGCGATGTAATTGATCAGCCCTAGTCGCCAATGTTCGGGTGCGCCCAAGATGGGTAACAGCAAATCGCCGCGTGCTTCCACTTGTGCGGTGGGCGTGCGCTGCAGGGGGAGGTTACTGGGATAGCTGTCGAAGCGTTTGCTCTGTTCGGGATTGGCGCTGTTCATCAGCAGCGTGGGCAGAAAAATATTGCCGTGTTGATTCAATACATCGCCAAAATATTGATCGAATTCAGGGCGTTGGATGTCGGGTTCGCTAAACCAAATATCGAACACCACCGCGCGTGCGCCCTGTGCCAGCAGCCACTCCACCAACTCGGCGTGTGTGGCGCGCGGCCACGGCCAGCGACCTACCGTATCGGCCATCGCGCGCAGGCTGTAATCATCGATATCCACCAACACGATGTCTGGGTCGGCAGGGTCGCGCTGTGCTTGTTGCGCGGTGAGTTTGTCTAGCCACAGAAAATCCAAACGCGCGCTGGCAGGCCAAATAGCAGGCAGGCACAGAATGCCGACAGACAGCAAAAATGCGGCGATCAAAGCGAGAGGCAAACGGCGTGCCAACATGTGTCAATCCTTGTAATGGCCGCCGTATTGTAGCAGTCTGACCGCTGCTTTCTTGCCACTCGATACCCTGTTCCCGACGATGAAAAAACTGTTTGCCATTGCTATCTCCTCGCTGCTGTTTTGCAATTTCGCGCACGCTGTGCGCTTACAACAGCCGTATGCCGTGGATGTGGTGGTGGCGAGCCAATCGTCGGCTGATCGTGCGATTGCTGTACGCCAAGGTTTTCTGTTGGTGTTGGAAAAGTTGAGTGGTCAGCGTCTCGATGGCAACGCACAAATTACGGCTGCACAGAACAAAGCGGATGCTTTTGTCGCGCAGTTTTCCTATCAACAAAATCCACCAGTAGAGAACACAGCGCCTAGTTGGTTTTTGCATTTAGTGTTTGAGCAGGCGGCTGTTGATCGTTTGTTGCACGATGCAGGAATTCCTGTATGGCCCTTGGATCGCCCGCAAGTAATGTTGCTGGTAATGGATAACCAAAATCGTCTACTACCTGCTGTTGATGACACCAATCAAATCGCTGCGGTGACGCGCATCGGCAACACACGCGGTGTGCCTGTGTTGTTGCCAAAAACAGAGATGAATGACATTGCTACTACCGCCAGTGTGCAAAGTTTGGATACGGCTGCGTTGATGGCGCAAGCCATTCAACAGGGCGCAAATGCGTTGTTGCTCGGCAATATCAGCGGCAGTGATGAAAAAGGTTGGGCAGGGCAGTGGGCGTTGCGTATCGGTGAGCAGGAGCAGCCATTTACAGAAAAAGCCGCAACTTTTGCTGCGCTGATGGATGCAGTACTGCGTCACACAGCAGAAATGTTGTCGACACATTATCGCAATAACACGGCAATCGATGTCGGCTCTGCGCCACTGCGTTTGCAAGTAGACGATGTGCGCAGTTACGCGGCTTTTATGCAGTTGCGACAGTATCTGGAAAAGTTAGAAGCGGTAGAAAATATAGGTAATATGCAGATTAATGGCACAACGGTGATTGTTGATCTCAGCGTCAAAGGGCGCGAAAGTTTTCGCAATTTATTTGGATTATTTAAATCGGTGCAATGGCAGGAAGAAGTGCCATCATCGATACAGAACGGTGAAACAGCCGCAGCGCCAGTGTGGCGTTATCGCTGGGTAGATTGATATAAATGCACAAACAGTAGAGGTGACTTATGAGTCTTTTTCAAAATAACAGCCTGAGCATAGGCGGCACACCACTGATCCAACTCAGTCGCATTTCAAAGCATAAAATTTTTGCCAAAGTAGAAAGTCGCAATCCAGCAGGTTCGGTGAAGTGCCGTATCGGCGCTGGCATGGTAGAAGACGCAGAACAGCGCGGTGTATTAAAAACAGGCATGGAATTAGTGGAGCCAACCAGCGGCAACACAGGTATCGCGCTGGCGTTTGTCGGCGCAGCAAAAGGCTACAAAGTCACACTTACCATGCCGTCCAGCATGAGTTTAGAACGCCGCCAAGTATTGAAAGCACTAGGCGCCAATGTTGTGCTGACAGATCCTGCTTTAGGCATGAACGGTGCGATCGCAAAAGCCAAAGACATTGTGGCGAGCAATCCATCGCATTATTTGATGCTGCAACAATTTGAAAATCCTGCCAATCCACAGGCGCATGAAAACACCACAGGTCCAGAAATTTGGAACGACACCAATGGCGCGATTGATATTTTGATCAGCGGTGTTGGCACCGGCGGCACGATCACCGGTGTGTCGCGTTATATCAAACAGCAAAAAGGCAAAAATATTCTTTCTGTTGCGGTAGAGCCGGAATCATCTTTCGTGATGCGCGCGGTGAAAGAAGGAAAAGATTTGAAACACGCGCCGCACAAAATCCAAGGACTCGGTGCAGGATTTATCCCTGGCACTTTGGATATGGCGATGGTGGATGAAGTGGAAGCCATCAGCGATGACGAGGCCATGCAGTGGGCACATCGTTTGATGCGCGAAGAAGGTATTCTCGCTGGTATTTCCAGTGGTGCAGCGATGGCTGCCGCTGAGCGCGTAGCATTGCGTCCTGAACATGCCGGTAAAACGGTTGTGGTGGTGCTGCCAGATTCTGCCGAGCGTTATTTGTCATCGCCATTGTTTGACAGTGTTTTTAGTGAGCAGGAAAAAAAGCAGTAATCACAGAGCATAGTTGGCGGTAATGCTTCTTTGTTCTCTGCCGGTTAGAATTGCCGCCCCCAATTCCGCCACCCACTGCCTTATGGACTGCACACATGTCGCAAATTCTCGACAAACAGCAGACCCAGCTGAAGCTGGAGCAGCTGAACGAAGCGCTATCTAGCGGAACATTTCTTCAAGTGCGACATATGCTGAACAGCTTGTCGCCACCCAATATTGCAACCCTTTTAGAATCCAGCGCCCCCAAAAACCGTGCCGTGTTATGGCAGTTAGTCGATCAAGATCGGCAAGCTGAAATTATTTTGTGGTTGAACGACGAAATCCAAAGTCATTTATTAAAAGATATCGATCCCGATCGTTTGGTCGACATGATTGATGAGCTGGATGACGACGATATCGCTGATATTTTGGAAGATGTACCAGAAACGGTAATCGAAGAAGTGTTGTCGTCGATGACGGAGCAAGATCGTCAGCGCGTTGAGCATATTTTATCTTATGATGAAGATGCTGCCGGTCGTTTGATGAACACGGATGCCATCACGATTCGCCCGCGTGTGACGCTGGATGTGGTGTTGCGCTATCTGCGTATGCACAAAGAATTGCCGCCGACTACCGACTGCGTTTTTGTCGTCAACAACGACGATCAATTGGTGGGTTTGTTGCCGATAGCCAAAATTTTGACTACCGATCCAGCGGTTTCTGTGCGTGAAGTGATGGTGACGCATTTGCAACCGATTCCCGCCACCATGAAAGCCAGTGAAGTGGCGCAATTGTTTGAACGCTATGACTGGATTACCGCACCGGTTGTGGATGACGACGGAAAATTGCTCGGTCGTATCACGGTTGATGATGTGATTGATGTCATCATCGACGAAGCGGACCACTCGCTGTTGAGTATGGCGGGTATTACCGACGAAGAAGATATTTTTGCACCGGCACAAAAAATTGTGCACCTGCGTTCGATGTGGCTGGGCATCAATTTAGTCACAGCGTTTATGGCATCGTGGGTCGTGGGTTTATTTGAAGGTACGATTGAAAAAGTTGTCGCGCTTGCCGTGTTGATGCCGATTGTTGCTGGGCAGGGCGGCGTTTCCGGTACGCAAACTTTGACGGTGGTGATTCGCGGTTTAGCGTTAGGGCAATTGTCACGCCACAATGTTGGCTGGTTGTTTAATCGCGAAATTATTGTTGGATTACTCAACGGATTAATTTGGGGCGTGGTGGTTGGTGTTGTTGCGGCCTATTGGTTCTCTGATACAAAGCTGGGGCTTGTTATTGGTGCTGCGATGGTGATTAACATGATCGTTGCGGCACTCTCTGGCGTACTGCTGCCGTTGATGATGAAACGCATGAAAATTGATCCCGCTTTGGCAGGTAGTGTGATTCTCACTACTTTCACCGATTGCATGGGTTTCTTTGCCTTCTTAGGTTTGGCGACGCTGTTTTATTTATGACGCGCAGGAATCGCACATTATCAGAATCTGCTATGACGGATAGCGAACTGGACGAAAAGCCCAGCAAATCGCAGCGCAAGCGCGATATGACAGCAGCGCAGGAATTGGGTGAGCAATTATTGCAACTCAAAGTTGATGTTTTGCAAAAAATGCCCTTGGGCGAACGCTTGCTGGAAACGCTTTTGCAAGCACAAAAAATGACGCAACACGAAGCGCGCCGCCGTCATTTGCAGTTGATTGGCAAGTTGATGCGTGATGCCGATGTCGATGCCATTCAAGAGGCTTTTCTGGAGACGCAATCCGGCAGTGCTGCGGCGACACGCGCTCTGCATGAGTTGGAACATTGGCGCGCGCGTTTATTGCAAGAAGGTGATGCGGCGATCACAGAAGCGCTGACTGTTTTTCCTGAGATGGATGTGCAGCAGTTGCGGCAATTGATACGCGAAGCAAAGCGTGAAATATCGCTGGCAAAACCACCGGCGGCAGCGCGAAAATTGTTTCAATATTTGAAACGGTATCAAGCGCAATGAAACCGACCCTGCAACTTCGGCAAGGGCAATCGCTGGCGATGACGCCGCAGTTGCAGCAGGCAATCAAATTGCTGCAATTATCAACTTTGGAGTTGCAGCTCGAAATTCAGCAGACGCTGGAATCTAACCCGATGTTGGAGATGCTGGAGGAAGGCGAATCCTCGGAAGATAATTTGCCGGTGATCAGCGAAGAAGATCTCGCACGGCTGCGCCAAACCTCGAATGAAGTGGTCGATTTCAGTGCGCCGGAGCAGAGCAGTGCCGCATCGGAAGAGTGGAGCGACGAACACATTCCTGATGAATTGCCGGTTGATAGTCAGTGGGATGATGTGTTTGAAGTCAGCAGTGGCACTGCATCACACAGCGATGAAGATTTTGATTTCGATAGCCGCAATACCGCCACAGAAACGCTGCAAGAGCATTTGTTGTGGCAACTCAATCTCACGCCGATGTCCGATCGTGATCGCATCGTGGCACTTGCGATTATTGATGCAGTTGCCTCTAGTGGTTTTTTGGAAATGTCAGCGGAAGATATTCATCAAGGTCTGCTAGCACAGTGGCAAGATGAAGACGATTTAGAATTGGATGAAGTGCTGGCTGTATTGCACCGCATACAGCAGTTTGATCCGCCAGGTGTTGCAGCACATGATTTGCGCGAGTGTTTGCTCATTCAACTCAACCAATTGCACGAAGATACGCCGTGGTTGTTGGATGCCAAATTAGTGGTGTCGGAGTATTTGGATTTATTGGGCTCGCGTGATTACAAATTATTGATGCGTAAATCTGAAATTCGCGAAAACACACTTAAAAAAGCGATTGAATTGATTCGTAGTTTGAAGCCGCAACCAGGGGCGGCAATTGAAGAAGAAAAAACTGAATATGTGGTGCCGGATGTGTATGTGCGCCGCAAGCGCACGCGCTGGGTGGTGGAATTGAATCCAGACATTGCCCCGCGTCTGCGCATCAATGCTGATTACGCGGCTTTGGTGCGCCGCGCAGATTCATCCGCCGATAACGCTTTTTTGCGCGATTGTTTGCAAGAGGCGCGTTGGTTTCTGAAAAGTTTGACCAGTCGCAATGAAACGCTGATGAAAGTCGCGACAGCAATCGTCGAACATCAACGCGGTTTTTTGGAATACGGTGCCGAGGCGATGAAGCCGATGGTGTTGGCGAATATTGCGGAATCGGTGGGGCTGCATGAATCCACTATTTCGCGCGTGGTGAATCAAAAATACATGCACACACCAGGCGGCGTATTTGAACTCAAATATTTCTTCTCTAGTCATGTCAGCACCGCAGGTGGCGGTGAATGTTCGTCTACCGCAGTGCGCACCATGATCAAAAAATTGATTGGCGAGGAGGGTGCCAGCAAACCGTTGTCGGATAGCGCCATTGTCGCCCTGCTGGAAAAACAGGGTGTGCAAGTGGCGCGGCGCACCGTCGCCAAATACCGCGAATCCCTCAATATCCCGCCGTCCAGCGAGCGCAAGCGGTTGGGTTGAGTAATCTCCCCGCAGCCATTTCTGCAATCGCTTTGCGGATGGCTTGCAGCAAGTCCCAAAACGGGACTAGAATGACTCCCATGCGTATCATCGCTCTATCTACGCTGAAAGCCTTTTGGTCGGGTTCACCCGCTTATGCGGACGCTATCGAACCAACCATGGCTTGGTATCGAGAAACACTGAAGGCTGACTGGGATACCCCCAATGCGGTGAAAACGCAATTTGCCCATGCCAGTGTTCTCCGAGATGGTCGCGTCGTGTTCAACATTGCCGGTAACAAGTACCGGTTAGTGGCTTGGATCAACTACCCCTACCGCGTGGTGTATGTGCGCTTTATCGGAACCCACCAGCAGTACGATGCCATCGACGCACAGACCATTTGAGGTGATTTATGGAGATTCGTCCCATCAAAACAGCGGCAGATTACCAAGCAACCTTGCAAGAAATCGATCTGCTGATGCTAGCTAAAGCCAATACGCCAGAGGGTGATCGCTTGGATGTACTGGTCACGCTGGTAGAGGCATACGAAAGAGAGCACTACCCCATGGATTTCCCCGATCCTGTGGAAGCCATCAAATTTCGAATGGAGCAACAAGGGCTAACGGTTGAAGACCTCGTGCCGGTGATCGGCCGTAAGAATCGCGTCTACGAAGTATTAGCCCGCAAACGCCCCTTGACCCTGCGGATGATTGAAGGGCTGCACGAAACATTCGCAATTCCCGCTGAAAGCTTGTTAAAGCACTCTTGTCATGAAAATCGGCGAATGGCGTAATGCCATGCGCTTTCTGCCAGCGAGTTCCAGGCCCCTCCGTCACTGCGTGACACCTCCCCTATGTGTCATTGGGGAGGCTAGTAATCTCCCTCTGCGAAGCAGGGGGAGTGGCGCGTGGCGCCGAGGGGGTCAACTACGCCGCCATTTCCGCAATCGCTTTGCGGATGGCTTCGTCTGGCACACCTTGGTGCCGCAGTGCCTCTACAAAACGGTTGATTGCAGTGTCTTCCAATTTTTCTAAATCAATCCGCAACGCCTGACCGATGTAGGCGCGCATCAACGGCTGGTAGCCGGTGTAGCCCAGCAGTGGCGCTATGCGTTTCAAATCTGCCAGCACATCGTCAGGCATGCGCAGCGTTACCGTGCTCATGGGGCGATTGCGCTGTAAGCGCGCTTTCATATCAGTCATTTTCATAGCTATCCCGCTCCTGTTTGGTTGCCTTGCGGGCTGAAATCAGCCGTATGTAATCGTTTTCTTGGATCAGATGCACAACAAAGAGCAGCCTGCTTTTGGCGTCCATACCGATGATGGCATCGCGCGCTTCATCCTCTCTGCTGGCATCAACCACTTTCAAAAAGGGATCAAAAAAGGCTTCTGCCGCTTGCTCTAAGCTGATGCCGTGTTTTTTCTCGTTTGTGGCTGCCTTGTCGCGATTAGCCACAAACGCAATCCCGTTCAACAGGAATTCCGTATCCATAATTTACTGCCATATCCATATGTATTTACATTGTTAATACATTTTTGAGAGCTGTCAAACGCTAGTCGCGTTCAGTGAGTAAGCCTGCACGCAGCGCGAAAGTGTGTGGTCAGATCAAGTTTGTAATTAACCCCTCCGTCACTGCGTGACACCTCCCCTATGACATAGGGGAGGCTAATCGGCCAGATATGGTCAAGCATGCTTGACTAATTGAGTGGTGCTTCTTACCATCCTGCTCAGTGATTCTTGCTACGCTGAGGTGCACCCATGAATGTATTGCAGAAAGATTATGTCGGTCTGTACAGCCCGTATTCACATGATGTTCACGATGACCCGTATCCGTATTACAAAGCGCTGCGTGATAACAGCCCCGTACATTACGACGCCAATGGCGATTTCTACATCCTCAGCCGTTTCGATGATGTGCAGATGGCAATGCGCGATTTCAAACGCTTCTCCAGCGAAGAAGGTGTGGCTTTAGAAGCGGATGCCGCCAAAGGCTACCCGATGGTGATCACCATGGTGCCGCCCAAGCACACGCGCACACGCAAAGTGATTAGCCGTGTTTTAACGCCGGATAATGTCGCGGCGTTGGAGCCGATGACGCACGTCAAGGCTGTCAAATTGCTGGAGCCGTTTCGTGACACGGGACGCATCGACACCGTTGCAGATTTCGGCGCGTATTTGCCGATGTATGTGATCGGCACCATGTTGAAAATCCCTGAAAGCGACCACGATCAAATTCGCGTGTGGACCGACAACTTGCTGGAGCGTGAAGACGGCGTGATGGCGATGCCGCCTATCGTGGCAGAGAGCTATCTCAATATGGCGCAGTATTTTGAGGATTTCGTGAAGGATCGCGAGCAGCACATGAGCGAAGGTGACTTGCTGAGTCTTATCCTACAGGCGAAGCAAGCCGGCGAAATCACGCACGAAGAAGTGATTGGCTTTTTGATGATTTTGGGCATCGCCGGTAACGAAACCACCACCAAGTTAATCGGCAACATGACCGTGACGCTGGCGCGCAATACCGATGCGCGCGCGCAATGTGTAGCAGATCCTGCGTTAATTGCTAAAGCGGTTGAAGAAACCATGCGTATGGAAGGTTCTACGCAGTTGATTGGTCGTGTCACCACGGAAGAAGTCGAGCTGCATGGCGTGAAAATTCCTGCGGGCAAGCGTGTGGGCATGCTATTGGTGTCGGCGAATCACGATGAGCGTCACTATCAAAATCCAGAAGTGTTTGATTTAACGCGCAGCAATCGCGACCACATGGGCTTTGGTTTCGGTATTCATTCCTGCGTCGGTGCTGCGCTGGCGCGTATGGAAGGGCGAGTGGCTTTTGAAGAAATTTTGAAAGTGATGCCGAACTACAGCGTGGATTGGAATGGCTTGCAGCGCATGCACTCAGCGAATGTGCGCGGCTACACTCATGTACCCGTGACATTTTGATGCTTTTTCATTGACCGAAGCGTGCGCTGTCCCTATACTTCGCGTCCCTTGCAGCAGCAGGTTGGCGTAAAGCCAGTGGTACTGTTGTAAAGGTTGTGTGATTGCGGGGTGGAGCAGCTTGGTAGCTCGTCGGGCTCATAACCCGAAGGTCGTTGGTTCAAATCCAGCCCCCGCTACCAAATCATCGAAACAGTGGCAGGCTCACTGTTTCTGACGGGGCCCCTTTATGGGGCTTTTTGTTATCTGGCGATTGCGTTGCTGCAGTCGTCAACGGAGATGGGCCTAGTGCCCATTTTTTTGTGGTGAAAAAAATACAGTGTTGCGAAAACGCGGAGATCAATGAGTAGAGCAGACGACTTAGAAACCTTGTTAGCGCCCGTGGTGGCTGCACAAGGTTGTGAACTGTGGAGCCTTGAGTTTTCTATGCAAGGTCGCCGCAGTCTGCTGCGTATTTTTATTGATTCGGCTGCGGGTATTTCGTTGGAAGATTGCGAGCGTGTGAGCCGACAAGTGAGCGCGGTGTTGGATGTAGAAGATCCCATCACCAGCGCCTATACCTTGGAAGTATCGTCGCCTGGTTTAGATCGCCAGTTGCACAAACCAGAACATTTTGAACGCTACATCGGCGCAATCGTGGCAGTAAAACTGCGTATGCCTTACGAAGGGCGTCGCCGTTTTCAGGGGCGATTGAATGGTTTAGAAGACGGCGATTTGGTATTGCAAGTGGAAGACACAGAATTTTTATTGCCGCTGGATGGTATTGATAAAGCCAATGTCGTTCCTGTCTTTGACGAAAAAGATGATGCAACAACAGAATCGGCAGTAACGACTGCTACAGGTGCATTGCGTGAAGGCGCTGTCGTCGGTGACGCGTTTTCAAACGATGCGGAAAACAAGTAATCCAATCAACCAATAAATCAATCAATTGGAGTCTAGGAGTTTCACGATGAGCAAAGAAATTCTTTTGGTGGCGGATGCTGTCTCCCACGAGCGGGGAGTAGACAAGGAAATGATTTTTCAAGCCTTGGAGCAGGCGCTCGCGTCAGCGACCAAAAAACGCTACGACGAAAATGCAGATATCGTGGTAACGATTGACAGGCAAACAGGCAGTTACACCACTGTTAGACGCTGGGAAGTGATGCCAGATGATGTGTTGGCGGAGCTCGGCACGCAATTCACGCTGGAAGAAGCGCATGAACAAGACACCAGCCTCAAAGCGGGCGATATCTACGAAGAAACGGTAGAAAACATCGAGTTTGGACGTATCGCTGCACAAACCGCTAAACAAGTGATTGTGCAAAAAGTGCGTGAAGCCGAACGCGCGCAGATGGTGGATATGTATCGTCATCGCCTCGGCGAATTGATCAATGGTTCGGTTAAAAAAGTCACACGCGACAACATCATTGTCGATTTAGGTAGCAACGCCGAAGCGATTTTGCCGCGTGAAAACTTGGTTGGTCGTGAATTGTTCCGTATGAATGATCGTGTGCGCGCAGTGTTGATCGAAATTCGTCAAGATCAACGCGGCCCGCAATTAATTTTGTCGCGCAGCTGTCCAGAAATGCTGATCGAATTGTTCAAAATTGAAGTGCCAGAAATTGCTGAGCAAGTAATCGAAATTCGCGCAGCTGCTCGTGATCCAGGTTCGCGTGCAAAAATCGCAGTAAAAACCAATGACGGTCGTATCGATCCTGTCGGTGCTTGCGTGGGTATGCGCGGTTCGCGTGTGCAAGCGGTATCCGGTGAATTGGATAACGAGCGCATTGATATCGTGTTGTGGAATGACAACCCTGCGCAATTAGTCATCAGTGCGATGGCGCCGGCGGAAGTGGAATCTATCGTGATGGACGAAGACACACGCACGATGGATGTTGCGGTGGCAGAAGAAAATTTGGCAATGGCGATTGGTCGCGGCGGTCAAAATGTGAAGTTGGCTTCACAACTGACGGGCTGGGCAATCAATGTCATGAGCACTGAAGAAGCCGAAGCTAAACAGCAGCAAGAAGCAGGTTCTATTTTGGAGTTGTTTATGGCGGCATTGGATGTGGATGAAGATGTTGCATCGGTGTTGGTGGAAGAAGGTTTTACTTCGTTAGAAGAAGTGGCTTATGTACCGCTCGATGAAATGATGAACATCGAAGGTTTTGACGAAGAGGTTGCTACCGAATTGCGTAATCGTGCAAAAGACGCACTGTTGACGCGTGCGCTGGCAAAAGAAGAACGCGCCGGCGGACAGCCTGCTGCAGATTTGTTGAGCATGGATGGTATGGATGAAGCGCTAGCTTACAAGTTGGCAGCGAACGGTATTTGCACCATGGAAGATTTAGCGGAACAAGCGGTTGATGATGTTTTGGAAATTGCCCCTGAATTGGGCGAAGAAAAAATAGCGAGTCTGATTATGACGGCGCGTGCGCCGTGGTTTGCCTGATTACTTGAGCTGAGATAAAGAACGCATCAAGTAGATTGGGTAGAGGAGTGTTGCATGAGCGATGTTGTAGTTAGTCAGTTGGCAGAAAATATTGGCACCCCCGTTGAGCGTTTGCTGAAACAAATGGAAGACGCAGGTTTGCCTCAACGCAAAGCGAGCGATTCTGTTTCAGATGAACAGAAAGAAGTTTTATTGAACTTCTTGCGTGAAGCACACGGCGGTGAAGTGGACAGTGGCCCAAAAAAAATCACTTTGAAACGCAAAACTGTTAGCACGCTGAAAACAGGCACGGGTGCTGCGCGCAAATCCGTGAGTGTTGAAGTGCGCAAGAAACGCACTTATGTCAAACGCGAAGATGCGGCGGCTGATGATTCTGCTGCGCAGCAAGCTGAAATTGAAACGGAATTGGAAACTAGCGCAGCGGTGGTTGAAACTGTTGTCGAGACACCCGTTATCGAAGAAGTTCCCGTTATTGAAGAAGTAGAACAAGGACCTGCTGCGCCCGAAGTTGTAGAGCCGGAGCCAGAACCCGTTGTTGCAGCTGTTGAGGAAGCGGTTGAAGCAGCGCCGGAGCCAGAAGTGCGCGTACCTTCAAAATTGGCAGGTAAAATTTTAGGTCGTTCCGCGTTGGATGATGCGGAGCAACGCCGTCAAGCCGCTATTCTCGCTCGCCGTGCAGCAGAAGAAATTGAGCAGCTGGAGTTGGCACGCAAGAAAAAAATCTTGGAAGCGGAGAAGCAAAGCAAAGCGCAGGCAGCTGCCAGCGCTGGCGAAAAACCTGCTGCAGCGGCAGCGGCGACAGATACGCGCCCTGATGTGCTGAAAAAACGCACCAAACAGGATGAAGAAGACGATAAGAAGAAAAAAGGTGGCGCTGCCAAAACGCGTGAAAAAGCGGGCAGAGCAAAACCGAATCGTAATGATGTGTTTGAAATTCTGGATGAAGAAGATGTTGAGCGTCACAGCGAAGACATGGACTTCCGCCCCTTTGCTCAGGGCAAAGGCAAACACAAAGTAAAAGTCAGTAACAAACACACATTCCAGCGCCCAACGGAAAAACAGGTATTGCAAGTTGCACTGCCAGAAGAAATTCCAGTAGGTGATTTGGCGCAGAAAATGAATGTCAAAGGCGTGGAAGTCGTGAAAGCGCTAATGAAATTGGGTGTGATGGCGAATATCAGTCAGACGATTGATCGCGATACGGCAACACTGATTGTCGAAGAGTTTGGTCACACGGCTGTTTCTGTTTCTGAAAACGCACTGGAAGAAAATTTAGAAGCCTTGTTGGCAGGTGATGAAGGTACAGCATTGCCGCGTGCGCCTGTTGTAACGGTAATGGGTCATGTCGATCACGGTAAAACTTCATTGCTCGATTACATTCGTAAAGCCAAAGTAGCATCAGGCGAAGCGGGTGGTATTACACAGCACATTGGCGCCTATCGTGTAGAAACAGCGCGCGGTTTAATCACTTTCTTGGATACACCAGGTCACGCAGCCTTTACTGCGATGCGTTCTCGCGGCGCGCAATCAACGGATGTCGTTATTCTTGTTGTTGCAGCGGATGACGGTGTGATGCCGCAGACAGTGGAAGCGATTCAACACGCAAAAGCTGCTGGCGTGCCTATTGTTGTTGCGATCAACAAAATTGATAAACCCGCTGCCGATCCTGAGCGTGTAAAAAATGAATTAGTGCAACGCGAAGTGATTCCAGAAGAATGGGGTGGTGATACGCAGTTCATCCCTGTTTCTGCACACACGGGCGAAGGTATCGATAATTTGCTGGAAGCCGTTTTGCTGCAAGCAGAAATGCTGGAGCTGCGTGCGCCAGCCGATATCGCTGCGCAAGGTGTTGTTATCGAATCGCGCTTGGATAAAGGCCGCGGTGCGGTAGCCAGTTTGTTGGTGCAGCGCGGCACACTGCGTCGCGGAGACATTGTGTTGGCGGGCGTGAATTACGGCCGCGTGCGCGCCATGTTTGATCATACTGGGAAAGCGATTGATGAAGCGGGGCCTTCCGTGCCTGTTGAATTATTGGGCTTGGATGGTGTGCCGAATGCTGGCGATAGCTTCATGGTGGTGCCAGATGAGCGCCGCGCGCGCGAAGTGGCGCAATTCCGTGAACAGAAATTGCGTCAATCGCGTCACGGTCGTCAGCAGTCAGTCAATTTGGAAAATATTTTTGACAATATCGGCGTTGATGAGAAAAAAATTCTCAACATCGTATTGAAAGCCGATGTACGCGGTTCTTTGGAAGCCATTCAAACGTCGTTGGCTGGATTGGGTAACGACGAAGTGGAAGTGCGCGTGGTGAGTGGGGGTGTAGGCGGTATCGCAGAAACCGATGTCAACCTCGCCGTAACAACTAGCGCGATTATTCTGGGCTTCAATGTGCGAGCCGAAGGTGCCGCGCGTAAACGCGCAGAACAAGAAGGCGTAGAAATTCGTTACTACAGCATCATCTACAATTTGTTGGATGAAATGAAACTGGCGTTGGCAGGTATGTTGGCGCCAGAAACGCGCGAAGAGATTGTCGGTATTGCACAAGTGCGCGATGTCTTTAATTCACCGAAGTTTGGTCAAATCGCTGGCTGTATGGTGATAGAAGGCACTGTGTATCGCAATAAACCGATTCGCGTGTTGCGCGACAATGTGGTGATTTACCAAGGGCAATTGGAATCATTGCGCCGCTTCAAAGACGACGCATCCGAAGTGCGTGCGGGTATGGAGTGCGGTATCGGCGTGAAAGATTACAACGATGTCAAAGTGGGTGACCAAATTGAGGTCTACCAAGTCAGCACCATTGCGCGCACGCTGTAATACGACGAACGATAGGTACGCAAAAGCATGGCACAGGAATACAGCCGCACACAGCGCGTGGGAGATTATCTCAAGCGCGAGTTGGCTCTGCTGATTCAGCAAGAGCTGCGCGACCCGCGTGTCGGCATGGTGAATATCAACGAAGTGGAAGTGAGTCGCGATTTGGCGCACGCCAAAGTGTTTGTCACTTTTGTTGGTGATCGCAGCGATGAAATCAACGCGCAGGCATTGAAAGTTTTGAATGCGGCGCAAGGTTTTTTGCGCAGTCGCATCGCGTCAAATAATCACATGCGCACCACGCCGCGTTTGAGTTTTGTGCTGGATGTGAGTGTGCAGCGCGGTGCGCGTTTGTCAGCGTTGATCGATCAAGCACTCGCTGCGGATAGCGAGCTGCATTCAGCGCCTAAAGACTAGGGCTTCAAGATGAGCAAACCACGCAAGGCGCGCGGTCGGCGTGTCGATGGTATTTTGTTGTTGGATAAACCACTGGGCATGAGTTCAAACGCTGCATTACAGCGCGTGAAGTGGCTGTTTTCTGCAGCAAAAGCGGGGCATACCGGCAGTTTGGATCCGATGGCGACTGGTGTATTGCCGCTGTGCTTTGGCGAAGCCACCAAGTTTTCACAGCATTTGTTGGATGCCGATAAAGCGTACCGCTGCACGATTCGTTTTGGTATTCGCACCAGTACGGCGGATGCAGAAGGCGAAGTGTTGTCGGATAAACCAGCACCGGCGTTGACGCAAGAACAAGTGCAGGCCGCGATGGCGGGCTTCGTGGGGCAGATCGAACAAGTACCGCCCATGTTTTCCGCGCTAAAGCATCAAGGGACGCCGCTGTATAAATTGGCGCGTGAAGGTGTCGAGATTGAGCGCGCGTCACGCCGCGTCACTATCCATCAACTGACGCTTCTCGATTTCCGTACGGGTGGTTATCCCGAAGCGGATATTGAGGTGGTCGTCAGCAAAGGCACTTACATACGCACGCTAGCGGAAGATATTGGTGAGAAGCTGGCATACGGTGCGCATGTGTCGGCTTTGCGGCGCATACAGGCGGGACAGTTCAAGGAAGCGGCTTGTGTTTCTCTGGAGCGCCTTGTTGAGATTTGTGGTGAGGATAGAGAGCAAGCGGCGGCACAGCTCGATCAGTTTTTGCTACCGATGGAGTCTGCGCTTGCGCATTTGCCAGTGGTCACTGTGCCGGCGTCGATGGGTGCTTATTTGCGCCAAGGGCAGGCGGTATTGGCGCTTGACGCGCTGCGAGTGGCTGCGGTGGGTGAAATCATCCGAGTAATGCAGGATAATAGCGAGTTCCTTGGGGTGGCTGAAATCCAGTCGGATGGCAGAATCGCTCCAAAACGGTTGCTGCAATAAACGCAGCAAAATCACGGCGACTGTAAATATGCGCGGTCGTTAGTGAATTCATTAGCGCATATTGTTATGAGGTAGAACATGGCTCTGTCAGTTGAAGAAAAAATTGCAATTGTTAAAGAACACGGTCAAGGCGAAAAAGATACAGGCTCGACAGAAGTGCAAGTTGCACTACTGACAGCCAATATCAATAAGTTGCAAGGCCATTTTGGTGCGCACAAACAAGATCACCACTCTCGTCGCGGCTTGATTCGCATGGTTAACCAGCGTCGTAAAATGCTGGATTATCTCAAACGCAAAGACATCAATCGCTACGCGCAGTTGATTGCTAAATTAGGTTTGCGTCGCTAAGAAAGAAAATGCCGCGCCACACAAAGCGCGGCATTTTTTATTGGTTTGAAAAAATTGTCAGTTGAAGTTGAAGTTGAAGTTGAAGTTGAAGTTGAAGTGTAAGTAAAAACAAGTTGGTTTTGTTGGTTTAAGAGAAAAGAGAGAGAAGGAAAATATCGTGAAAGCAATTATTAAGAAATTTCAATACGGCGACCAGACCGTCACTCTGGAAACAGGACGCATTGCGCGTCAAGCAACTGGCGCAGTGTTGGCTTCTATGGGTAGCACTACTGTGTTGTGTACGGTAGTTGGTGCAAAAACAGCAAAAGAAGGGCAAGATTTTTTCCCGCTGTCTGTTCACTACCAAGAAAAAGCGTACGCAGCCGGAAAAATTCCTGGTGGATTTTTTAAGCGCGAAGGTCGTCCTAGTGAAAAAGAAACACTGACTTCGCGTTTGATTGATCGCCCAATTCGCCCGCTGTTTCCCAATGATTTTAATAATGAAGTACAAGTAGTTTGTACTGTCGTATCCGCAGAAAAAGATACCGATCCCGATATCATCGCCATGATCGGCACATCGGCTGCCTTAGCCATTTCTGGTATTCCATTTAACGGCCCAATCGGCGCGGCGCGCGTGGGTTATACCGATACTACTGGTTATATTTTGAATCCTGGCTATAAAAAACTCAGCGAATCTGAGTTGGATATGGTGGTGGCGGGCACGAAAGATGCTGTGTTGATGGTGGAGTCTGAAGCTAAAGAATTGCCAGAAGACATCATGTTGGGCGCAGTGTTGTTTGCGCACAGTGAAATGCAAGTGGTTGTCGCTGCGATCAATGCGCTGGCAGCCGAAGCGGGTAAACCGCGTTGGGATTGGCAGCCGCCTGCTGAAAATCGCGCATTGCAAGATCGCGTAGTTGCAGCGGTGGGCCCACAAATTGGTGAAGCGTATCGCATCATAGAAAAACAACAACGCTATGCGCGTCTCAATGAATTGCGCAAAGACGCTATTGAAAAAGTGTCTGCTGGCGAAGGTGATTTTGGTGATAAAGATATTGCCGATATGTTTGGCAAATTAGAGAAAAAAGTGGTTCGCAATCGTGTGTTGAATGGTGAGCCGCGTATTGATGGTCGCGATAACCGCACAGTGCGTCCATTAGCAATTGAAGTCGGTGTATTACCGTCTGTGCACGGTTCTGCTTTGTTCACGCGCGGCGAAACGCAAGCCATTGTTGTTGCAACTTTGGGTTCATTGCGTGATGCGCAAGTGATTGATGCGCTGGAAGGTGAGCGCAAAGATCCTTTTATGTTGCACTACAACTTCCCTCCGTATTCCGTGGGCGAGTGTGGTCGCATGGGTGGCACTGGTCGTCGTGAAATTGGTCACGGTCGTTTGGCGCGCCGTGGGGTTGCTGCTATGTTGCCAGCACAAGAAGTTTTTCCGTATGCCATGCGTGTGGTGTCAGAAATTACCGAATCTAACGGTTCAAGCTCAATGGCTTCTGTCTGTGGTAGCAGCTTGGCATTGATGGATGCAGGCGTACCTTTGAAAGCGCCTGTTGCGGGTATCGCAATGGGCTTGGTGAAAGACGGTAATCGTTTCGCAGTGTTGACCGACATTTTGGGCGACGAGGATCATCTCGGTGATATGGATTTCAAAGTAGCGGGTACTGCTAACGGTATTACTGCGCTGCAAATGGATATTAAAATTGAAGGCATCAACGAAGAAATTATGGACCGCGCGTTGGAGCAAGCTTTGGCTGCGCGTCTGCAAATTCTCGCTGAAATGAATAAAGTGATTAGCACGCCGCGTACAGCAATTGCTGAAACAGCGCCACGCTTTACACAGATCAAAATTGATCCAGAAAAAATTCGCGATTTGATCGGTAAAGGTGGTGCGACGATTCGCGGCATCACAGAAGCGACTGGCTCGCAAATCGATATCGAAGATACGGGTGTGGTGCGTGTTTATGCTGCCAATGCAGATGCGCAACAGGAAACGCTGCGCCGTATCGAAGCGATTACCGCAGAAGCAGAGGTTGGCGCTATCTACACCGGCAAAGTGGTGCGTATCGTAGACTTTGGTGCTTTCGTTGAGTTTATGCCAGGCAAAGATGGCTTGGTGCATATCTCGCAAATCTGCCACGAGCGTATCGCCTCTGTGTCTGATCGCCTACAAGAAGGTCAAGAAGTGCAGGTTAAGGTGTTGGATATCGATAATCGCGGCAGAATTAAGCTGTCTATTAAAGAGACACTGCCGGAAGCGATTGTTGAAGCAGTTTCTGCTAGCGAATCGACAGAAGGTTGAGTTTTTTGTGTAAAAAGTTCGGGAGGGGGGTTGTCTGCCTCCCTTAGATTCAGTAAAGTTGCGCCATAACAAGTATTACAACGGAGAAACACTATGAAGAAGACTACCGTCTTTACCTTGGCTGCTGTGTGCGGCGCTTTTGCGTTAGTTCTGCCTGATTGGAAACAGCCGTTAAATGCAGCCTATCCCAATGTTCAATACACATGGACGGGGGCTGAGGTTACACAAGCTCTAGCTGTTGGCCGCTGCAATCCTTTGAGAATTTGGACGCCAAGGGGTGTTTCTCCTACTCGTAATGATATCGCGTTATACGATAACGGTAGTTATGTACAGTTTCGTTATCCAACAGGTGGCGGCGCACCTGTCGCTACTATGACAGGTGAATGGACTAAAGTAGCCACGAGCAGAGGGGCAACATATTATTTGTCGATTAACTCTGCGTCATTGCTTAACTTGTTTGGCGAGTTACAGACGGCTGGGCTGGCCAACTGCCAAACACGATTCACTGGTATGAGCGCCCTTAATCTTCTACCGGCTACTACTCGAGTTATAAAAAACCAGATTGTTACTCGTGTTGTTCGCGGTGCGACAGTCGTGGCTGGTGATTTACAAATGGTAGGTTTACAGCAAAATAATGCTACTGGTTTGGGCGCATTTAAATTGCAAGTTAAGCTCACAAGTGGTGCTTGGACTGGACTTTAACATGCTTATTAGCGCAGTGTTATTGTGATTTTGTTATCCGATAACTTACAAAAACAGAGGTATAACATGAAAATGAAATCAATTTTGACAGCTGTAATGGCTTCAGCATCGTTGCTAACAGCTTCGGCAAGCTTTGCTGCTCTGCCAGTCTTGAATATGACTGGCGCTGCTGCTGTGCAGAGTCTTGCTGTGTCGGGATGTCGCTCAATCAAGACGACAGATACAGTCAATGTAACTTTCTTGGATGATGGTACTTACACTATTACTGATAGTGGATTGGTGCCAGTATTGAACGGCACTTGGTATAAAGTTGACGGTAGAACTCCTGCGAGCCCGTATGTTATCTACATGGCTCCTGATGTTTACGCACCGGGTCCACTAGATCCTCCCGGAGCACCAGCAGGTACTTTAGATGATTTCTTGAATCAGCTCGAAGTGACAGCGCAGACACCTTATCCAGCCGGTATGGCCTGCACTTTAAGAAATGGCGGTGTACAGGCAATTACAGTCCTTCAGCCAACAACTTTAGTTAAGCGCAGCCAATTGAATGTTGCCACCAGAAGAGGCGGCGGACAGTATGGTGTGCTGACTTTTGATGCGACTGCTGTGCAGAGCAACCAATTGGCCGGCGTTCAAAGGATGGGAGTTTTGGCTGTGAAATTGGCAGTGAGCGGTACAGTGACTCCTTAACTGATCTATATCCTCTTTCAGAGTCTGAAAGCCCGTATGTGTCGTACATACGGGCTTTTTTGTTTACATACGCAAAACTTTTTTGTCTAATCGTACAAAATAATTGATAGAAATTTGTGATGCGCAATTTGCCTTCTGCCCTAATTCGTCGCTTGATTCCGTTAAACGGTCTCAATGAAAATTCTTTGCAGTTGCTGCTTGATCATAATGACTCTTTCTTGGTTGGCGCTGGGCAACTATTATTTTCTATTGCGGACAGCACTCGATATTATTTTTATTTATTATCGGGAGAGGCTGAAGTTTGCTATTCCGTAGGTAGTGTGACGCACACCGCAGAACAGCGTTTTCCTATAGGCTACGAAGAGATCGGCCTTCAATCAGTAGTAGCTCTTACGTACTGTATTTGTTTGCGTATTGAGCGCTCTATGCTTGATAAGCAATTGTGTTGGGATCATGTAGCCTCAGCTATAGAGCTGGATCTCTCCTATCGAGCAGAGAGAGATGATGAGGCCAGCTGGCGATTGACGCTATTGCGCTCAAATTTATTCCTTAAAGTTCCGCCGTTGAATGTGAGTCAGATTTTCTCGCGATTAAAGCCTGTGCGTGTGAATGCGGGCGATATTATTTTGCGTCAAGGTGACGCTGGCGATGGCTGTTATTTTATTCGGCAAGGTAGAGCGGCAGTAACAAGACGGCTTGACGATCATTCAGAGCATCATTTGGTCGATATTGGTTATGGGCGCTGCTTTGGTGAAGATGCATTAATTTATAACACTGTGCGTAACGCAACGGTGACGATGATTAGCGATGGACTACTGATGCGCCTTGATAAGGCAGATTTCATGTTGCTATTGCGTGAGCCTGCCGTCGAATATTTGAAATCTTCTGATTTGGAGCAAGCATTGGCAACGGATGTCGTTGTGTTAGATGTTCGTTTGCCAGAAGAGTTTGATATTGCCCGCTTGCCTAAGGCAGTTAACACGCCATTGGCATGTTTGCCCCTGTATCTGGCATCAGCGTTGGATAGTAACAAGCAATTTATTGTTTGCTGTGACACAGGTATGCGTTCGCGTGCTGCGGTTTTTTTAATGCAATCGAAAGGTTTTTCTGCACAATACTTGCTGCATGGTATTGATGGGCTTGATGCGCGTGTACGCAGTGATTTTTTAGATGTGGTGCCGCCGTTGTCACCTATTGCCTATGAAAGTAGTACAGGTTGAATAAAATGGCAGATCATTTTAAACGGGTTGGCCTTGTCAGTCGCAAAGGAAGTCGTCAGGTTGTAGATACTTTGACGATGTTGGCGAGTTTCCTGCAAGCGCGTGGAGCAGAATTAGTAATTGAAAGTGAAACACACGCGTTGCTTGATAGAAGGATCGCTAATCAGCAAGTGTGTGATCGGGAGCAGCTGGGAAACAATTGTGATCTAGTGATTGTTGTAGGTGGTGACGGCAGCATGCTCGGGGTTGCGCGTGCATTGTGTCGTCAATCTGTACCGGTGTTAGGTATTAATCGTGGCAGCCTTGGTTTTTTAACGGATATTGCGCCGGATGAAATTGAACAGCGCGTAGGCAATGTTTTGTCTGGTCACTATCGATTGGAAGAGCGGTTTTTGTTAGAGACAAAAGTTTTTCGCGATAAGAAACTCATCGCAGATGGCGATGCTCTGAACGAAATTGTTTTACATCGCGGCGCTTCACTGCGCATGATCGAGTTTGCGCTGTATTTGGATGATCATTTTGTTTACAGCCAGCACTCTGATGGTTTGATCGTTTCCACACCAACAGGCTCAACAGCGTATGCACTATCTGGCGGTGGTCCTATTTTGCATCCTGCGTTGGACGCCATGGCTTTAGTGCCCATGTTTCCCCATACATTGACTAGCCGTCCTATTGTTGTGACAGGAAACAGCCACTTGCGTGTTGTGCTGAGTAAGCCTAGCGCAAATGCTGAGCTGGATGGAAAGCCAGAGTTATCTTGTGATGGTCAGATGCACATTTCATTGCGTGCCGGCGATGAGGTATACATAAAAAAGAAAAAAGAAGTGCTTAAGCTTGTGCATCCACTTGATCATGATTATTACGAAACTTGCCGCACAAAATTAGGGTGGGGCAGCCGCTTAGCATAGTTGTAATTTTAATTACCAGCCGAGAGCTGTTTTTATAAATGGAATAGTAACGCGCCGCTTTTCTTCTAGTGATAGCGTATCCAGTTGGTGCAAACATTCAAAAAGTGTCAGCATGTCTCGGTCTGCTCGCTGAATAATAAAGTTTAATACTTCATCTGATAATTCAATGCCGCGTGCGTGAGCCCGTATTTTAAATGCCTGCGTTTTTTCCTCGTCACTTAATGCTGTGAGGTGGAACGTTGTTCCCCAACCCATACGCGACACTAAATCTTCTAGTGAAGTCATTAGATCGCGTGGGGCGCAATTTGCAGAGACCAATAAGCGACAGTGTTTGTTTTCTCGTAAGCGGTTATAAAAATGAAATAACGCGTGAGCCCAACCTATTTGCCCTACAACATGCTGCAGCCCATCTAAGCAAACCAAATTTACTTGATCGAGATTTTCCAATAAGGCATCGGCGGCATAACCTGCTAATTCCTCCAGCGGTAAATAAAGGCAAATTTGGTTTTGTTTGCTCGCGCTAGCGCAGGCTGCTTGTAATAAATGGCTGGTGCCTGTGCCTTCTGCTCCCCATAAATAAATAAACCGTTCTGCGTTGTTGTTGGAAGCGAGCGAGCGCACAGCATTCAAAGCCAGCGCATGTGTACTATTTTCTGGTGCAAAAAAATTTTCAAATGTTGCGTCGTCATTCAACTGCACATTGAGTGAGAGCTGTTTGGGTGTTGGTAGATTCATGTGGCAACCTTGTTGTTGTGGCAAGCGAAGCGCAACCAACAGTAGCCCAATGTAGCAGCTAGTAGAGATGCCAGCAAAATGCCTGTTTTTGCTAGTAGCAAAAACTCTGGTGCGGCAGTAAATGCCAAATCTGCAATAAAAATAGACATCGTAAATCCAATGCCAGCAAGTAGACCTATGCCGTGTATGTGGCGCATTTGCATGGAGTTGGGAAGAGCGGCAATGCCAATCTTAATGGCTAACCAACAAGAGGCAGTTATGCCCATCCACTTGCCAAGAACTAGTCCGCTAGTAACACCGAGTGCTACAGGATGTGCCGTGATATGTAAAAGATCGTCCCAGCGAATAGGGATGCCGGCATTCGCTAATGCAAACAACGGCACAATGATAAACGCCACCAAAAAATGCAAAGAATGTTCTAAGCGCTGCGCAGGGGCTTGTGCTAGTTCTAGGTTTTTTTCCAAAGCGGATACTTGAGCATCAAGATCCATTTGCGTGAGTGTGTCGATATCTGTCCGAGCATGGGATTCCATCTTTTGTGCAATTTCTGTGACTTGGCGAATCCAATAAGGATGCGTGTATTTTGCACGCACTGGGATGGTGAATGCCAAAATAATGCCGGCGAGCGTAGCGTGTATGCCGCTGTTGAGCATGGCGCACCAAAGCAAAATGCCCAGCAGTAAATACGGTGCGAGATGGCGAACGCCACCTAAATTCAAAACAATTAGCAGCGCTGTAAGTGAAAGGCTGGTCAATAGAGCCGCAGCGTGCAACTGTTCCGTGTAGAAAATTGCAATCACTAAAACAGCGCCAATGTCATCGACGATTGCCAATGCGATTAAAAATGTTGCTAGTGCAGAGGGGATGCGTTTTCCCAATGCACAGAGTGCGCCGACGGCAAAAGCAATATCGGTTGCCATGGGGATGCCCCAACCACTTTTTTCAATACCCGATGGGTTCCACAGCCAATAAATTGCTGCTGGTACAAGTATCCCGCCGATAGCGGCGATTGCAGGTAATGCTGCGCGTTGTTTGTCTGCCAGCTCACCTACCAATAACTCGCGTTTTAATTCCAATCCAACTAATAAGAAGAAAAAGCTCATTAGTGCTTCGTTGATCCAGTGTTGTAGGCTTAATTCAAAACGCAGCGTGCTGACAGAGATGGCAATGGGCGTGTGTAGCGTGTGTAGATAGATTTCACTAAAACGAGAGTTGGCCAGTATCAGAGCGACGACGGTACAAAGTAGCAACAATAAACTGCTGCTCGATTGCTGGTGCGTGAAGCGTTCTAGCGGCAAGAGAACGCGTGTGAAGACTGGCTCCCAAGGAGCTGTGCGTATGTACTCAGACTGACTTTTGGTGTGATCAGGATGCATTGTCATTGATGTCGGTAATTGGTGGTCACGAGGTTTATGATAACCTCGGTAAGTGTTTTTAGAAGGAGAGAAATGTTATGGCTCTGCTGAGTATTGTGTTCGTTTTTTTATTGGCGCGCTACACGGGGCTTGTGCACTACTTACATCGCGACACATGGTTTGCTTCTACTTTGAATCAATTCGCGCTACGGAAGCCACATAGCTGGCTGATATTTGTAGCGTTGTTTGGAGCTGTCGTCCTTTTAGCGGTTGTTTGGTGGCAGTTGGATTTCTGGCTGTCATTTTTTCTTGGTGTATTTTTGCTGCTGTACAGCGTTGGGCGAGGTGATTGGTGCAAAGGCATGCGTAATTTGGCGCTGCAATTGCGAGAGGAGAATCCTGAGTCTGTATTACTGCATCTTGAAGAATCAGGCGTAATGCCTAGTGATCAGGATACAGGTCAAGCTTTGTGGCTGGCTTGGCGGCGCTATGCTGGTTGCTGGTGTCTTGATCGGGTTTTTGCTGTTTTTTTCTGGTTTTTTATTTTAGGGCCTGCAGGAGCAGTGCTTTATCGCTGGGCGGTGATGTATAACAATCATGAAAAAACTCATAGTGGTGATTTGCCGTCAGCAAAAAAACTTCAGCATTTTTTGGAGTGGTTGCCTGTGCGTTTTATGGGCGGATGCGCTTGTCTGGCAGGAAATTTTACAACTGGGATGCGTATATGGCAGAAAAATATTCTGGATACACAGATAACTTCAGCAGATTTTTTAGCGCAATGTTTAGATGAAGCATTGATTCTGGATGTTGAGGTTTCTTTACTGCCAGAAGATGTGGAATACAGCTTACGTTTGACGCTACAGCGCAGTGCTGCATTAGAAATGTTGATGAAGCGTACTGAAATTTTAGGCATTGTTAGCCTTGCATTAGCGATTCTTATTTTGAGGTAGTAGTAAATGGATGCGAGACAAAAGCGTATTGGTGTGGATCTTGGTGGTACTAAAATTGAGGCTGCTGTTTTAGAGGGTGATAGTAAAGTTGTGTGGCGTGAGCGTGTACCAACGCCACACGAAGATTATCAGGGTACCTTGCAAGCCATTAAAGCTTTGGTTGAGCGTGCAATTGCGGAAAACCATTTAGAAGAAAATATACCGATTGGTATTGGTACACCCGGCTCACAATCACCCAGAACCGGTTTGATGCGCGGTTGCAATTCAACCGCTTTGAATGAAAAACCACTGCTGCATGATTTGTGCGAAACATTAGCGCGTCCTGTGCGTTTAGCTAACGATGCCGACTGTTTTGTGCTGTCAGAAGCCTGTGCAGGTGTGGGGCGCGGCGCAGATAGCGTGTTTGGCGTAATTCTCGGTACCGGCGTGGGCGGTGGCGTGGTGATCCGCCAACAATTGCTCAAAGGCCCCAACAATAATGCTGGTGAGTGGGGGCACAACGCTATGCCTGGCAACAGCGTAGAAGGGCGCAAAGTGCGTTTCTGTTTTTGTGGGCGTGAAAATTGCGTTGAGAATTGGTTAAGTGGTCGAAGCCTCGGCAACAGTTTTCGTGCAGCAGGTCTTGCCATTGAAAAAACGCAACAAGGTATTGATTTGATGCGTCAAGGCGATGCCGTGGCTGTGCGCGTTTGGAATGATTATGTGCAATTGTTAGCGCGTGCTTTGGCTGTGGTGATCAATGTAGTTGATCCAGATGTCGTTGTACTGGGTGGCGGTGTTTCGAATGTCGATGAGTTGTATCGCGAAGTGCCCGCGGCGTGGGAGCAGTGGATTTTTTCGGATGTGGTGCGCACGCGTTTGTTAAAAGCCGAGCACGGCGATTCCAGTGGTGTGATCGGCGCGGCTTGGTTGTGGCCTTAAAAAATGGATTGCAGCGGGAATTATTTTCCCGCTGTCACCGGTTTGGGTTTCCACAACACTTCTGAATCTATGCCATCCAAACGATTCAACACGCGCGCGCAGACAAACAGCCAATCTGATAAGCGGTTGATGTATTGCCGCACGGGTTTGTTGACGGGATCGCTTTCGTGCATGTGCACCAAAATTCGCTCAGCGCGGCGACAAATACTGCGCGCTAAATGGCAGTTGGCTGCGGTGATGGTGCCACCAGGCAAAATAAAATCTTTGAGTGGTGGCAGATTTTCATTGTAGTGATCGAGTGTTTCTTCCACCCACTGCACATCAGCATCATCAATAAATGTGTAGCCGGGCATCGCTAACTCGCCACCTAAATCAAATAAGCGATGTTGAATGGTGGTGAAAACAGTACGCAAATCATCAGGCATCGTATGGGCTAGCATCACGCCGATCACGCTATTTAATTCGTCGATAGTGCCGATGGCTTCCATGCGCGGGCTGTCTTTGCGCGTGCGCTTGCCGTCACCGAGGCCGGTAGTACCGTCATCGCCGGTGCGGGTGTAGATTTTTGACAGACGATTGCCCATTCTGCGATCCTCTCATGCATTGGTTTTGCGAAATTGGTGGACATTATAAATGCAGACAACAACGATTGATTTGTTGCGTCACGGCGAATGCGAGGGTGGGCAGGTTTATCGCGGTCGTTTGGACTTTCCTCTGAATGCGGTTGGCTGGCAGCAATTGCGTGACAAAACACAGAATGTGGGCGTGTGGACGCAGATCGTTTCTTCACCCTTGCAGCGCTGTGCATTGTTTGCACAGGAAGTAGCAGAGCGTTGTGACAAACCGGTTTCCATTATGGATGGGTTTCGTGAAGTAGATTTTGGCGATTGGGAAGGGCGTTTAATTGCGGATGTATGGCGCGAGCAGGGCAGTGATGCCCGACGCTTTTTTGCGGATCCTGTGAATGCTGCGCCACCCAATGGTGAGCCGATGTTGATGTTTGAGCAGCGTGTTTTGGCTGCTTGGCAGCAGTTGTTACAAACATTGCGCGGTGAGCATGTATTGCTGGTGGCGCACGGCGGCACGATTCGTGTGTTGTTAGCGCATGTGTTGGCGATGCCACTGCAGCGTATTGCCAGTTTGGATGTGCCCTATGCATCGGCGAGTCGTATTCGTGTTCATCACAGCACAGACCATCCTGATTTTTCTACACTGGTTTTTCACAACAGCCGATTTTGAGATTAAAAAATGAATCCAGTGTCAGAAGAAGTTTTGCAGCAGCGCGTTGATGAATTAGAAATGCGTTTGGCGTTTCAAGAAGATGTGATACAAACTTTGCACGAACAAATTACACATTTGCAACAGGAAACTGAAAAACAACAGCAAATGTTACAAGTGCTGTATCGACAGTGGCGAGAGATGCAAGAATCTACCGAGATGGGTGCGGTGGCTGCTGCACAAGAAAAACCACCGCATTATTGATGTTTATTTTCTGTGAATTGGTGAAAAACTAACCATGTAGCGTCGAATCAGCCAGCGGAATGGCAGAATCAAAAAGCGTTTATAGCGCCATTCAAAAGCGAGTTCGCGTTTGTACGCTTCTAATCCTAAGTTTTGAAATTGCAGTAATTTCTGGCTTTCTTGAGTGTCCATCCAGTCGGTGTAATAAGGATCGACACCAAAGTCGTCAGGGGATAAATCGCGCAAGCCCATAGCGCGCGGTGCGATATTGACGAATTCTAGCCACGAGGTTTGACTGTTTCTTCCGCTACCTAAAAACAGCGTTTTGCCAACGGCATCTGTTTTTTCTAGCGCATTGGCCATGGCAACAGCGGCATCGTGCGGGTGTAAGTATTCAATACGCGTGTCTGGGTGTAACGAAAACATGTGGCGCATCATGGCAGCACGATCGCCGACTTTGTCATTTGCGGCATCCACACACGCACCAATGCGCAAAATCACCCAAGGGATGTGACTTTCACGCAGAAGTTTTTCACAGGCAATTTTATGGCCGGCGTAGTGATCTTTCGCATCGAGCGGCACATCAATACGGCAGGGAGGTTGGCGCTTATGGCTAAAGCCGTGCACAGAAATGGATGAAGGAAAAATTAGCAGCGGCATTTTGGCTTGTGCGGCAATCGCGTCTATCACTAAACGCGTGCCCTGCACATTCACTTTTTCTGCCAGCGCAGGATTAGATTCTGACAGTGGCGGAATTATCGCGGCGAGGTGAATTACTGCACCTTGCTGGTTCACTGCTTTTTGAACGCTGGCTGCGTGAGTGATGTCACCCCACACCATGTTGATGCGGTCACCGTAACTGTTGGCAATTTTGCGATTGGTTTTGTTGTCGAGATCAAAACAAGTGACGCGATGTTTGCGCGCCAATAATTCGTTCAAAACGCGCGTGCCAATTGTGCCAAAAGGGCCTGTGAGTAGTATGTTCATGTGCGATTGCCGTTCAATGTCTGGTCTCCATCATAACGGCTACCTTTACAATCACCGCTACGATGTTTCGGCTAGGTGGTTTACACAGCTATGGCCATATTTGGGTGATAAGCGTGGGTGATATTTACTTCGATCAATTAGCAGACCGTTTCGAGCGCAAGATTTACGGCTCGAAAAAGGGCGATTTGCGTCTGCAATTATTGTGGGATGACTTGCTCACCGCGTTGCCAGCGATCACGGCGGGCAAATCGCTGCGCATTCTGGATGCGGGCGGTGGTTTGGGGCAGATGAGTCTGCGTCTTGCTGCATTGGGGCATAGCGTTGTGTTGGCAGAGCCATCGGCTGCGATGCTAGATAAAGCCAAGCGGCAATTTACGGAGCAGGGCATCGATATGACACGCGTGCAGTTTTTGCAGGCGTCGATTCAAACACTGCCCGAAGTATTGCTGCCAGAGCAGCGGTTTGATTTGGTGGTGTGCCATGCGGTGTTGGAGTGGCTGATTGATCCGCTCCAAACGCTGTCGTCGCTGTTGCAGTGGTTGGCGAGCGACGGCTGGCTGTCGTTAGCGTTTTACAACCGCGAATCCATCGTCTGGAAGAACTTGCTCAAGGGTAATATTGATCGCGCACGCGCGGCGGATAAAGCCGGTGAAGCGGGCAGCTTAACGCCGATCAGTCCACAATCTGCGCCGCAAGTATTGACGTGGTTGGCAGAGCGCAATTTGTCGGTGGCGCAGGTGACGGGCGTGCGCTGCTTGCACGATTACCTGTTCCCTGGCGTAAAAATTGAGGCGGAGACACTGCTGCGTTTGGAGCAGGAGTTGAGCCGACAAGAGCCCTACAAGTGGCTGGGGCGCTACATCCATGTGATGGCTCAGAACACGCCGCGTGGTTAGTAGTAAACCCGTGGAGATGTGTCGATGCGTCGGCGAGCTTCTTGCTCCAATTTCTTGGTCTCCAGCTTGGCTTGAGCAACGGCTTCGTTATCGCAAGTTTGATTACTTTTGCCGCTATTTTTACTGCTGTTGACACAGACATTGCTAAAGGCTTCTTCCTGCACAATCGTGAACGGCGTGATGGACGATTGGCAGCTATCCAGAATGACATTGCGGCGCGTGATGTGATCGGCGTATTTCTCGCGGGCAGTTTTCTTGATGAGCGAGCCAATGCAATCGAGGTATTCATCGGCCAGTCGGTCAGCTTTTTTCTGTTGTTGTGAGGCTTTGCTGCCCATGCTACAGCCACCAAGGAATCCAATCGTGATAACGAGTATGAGCGCTGTGTGAACAAACTTCACCGGTGTCTCTCCAGAGCATTGCGTCGCGCGATAATAGTGCAAAGACCCCATGGTGTCTTGATCGCTCTGCTAGAATAAACCTCCCCTCGAGTGCAGCACGACGCGTGTGAAATGATGATCGACGCAGACGATTTTCCCGATATGCAAACCCTACTCAATAACATCACGCCTGAAGTGTATGAGGCGTTAAAACGCGCGGTGGAATTGGGTAGATGGGCAAACGGCGCGCGTCTAACTGCCGCGCAGCGAGAGACCTGCTTGCAAGCGGTGATTTATTACGATGGTCGTCACAAACCTGAAGGTGAGCGCATCGGTTATATCCAGCCGCAAGAGCATGAACACTGCGGCAGTGAAGGCGATAAAAAACACGATCACGCAGGCAATCGCTGGGACGAAGAACAGTTGTTAGTGTTTCGCCAAATGTCTGAAACCCATTCCACTCGGCATTGACATGTTAGCAGCAGAAGCGCATACGATTTTGGGTCAGGGTTGTCTGGATAAAATGCAGATAACGCCCGCTGCGCCTGCGCAGTACGCATTGCCATTGAATGAAAAATTGCTGCCGCTGAACGAGCACATCGGTCAGACCATTCGTTTGCGTCATACTGGTGTGATTCTCTGTACGCATTGCGGGCGAAAAACCAAAAAAAGTTTTAATCAAGGCTACTGTTATCCGTGTTTTCAATCACTGGCGCAGTGCGACAGTTGCATTGTCAGCCCTGAGAAATGTCATCTGCATTTAGGCACTTGTCGCGAACCGGATTGGGCAGCCACGCACTGCCAAACCGACCATATTGTTTATCTCGCTAACTCGACTGGCATCAAAGTGGGCATTACCCGCGCCAGCCAAATGCCGACGCGCTGGTTAGATCAAGGTGCTGTTCAAGCGTTGCCGATTGCGCGCGTAGCGAATCGCTATGCTTCTGGTTTATTTGAAGTGATTTGCAAACAGTTTGTCGCCGACAAAACGGATTGGCGTGGGCTGTTGCGCAGCAATACGCAGCCAATAGATTTGTACAGCGAGCGAGAAAAATTGTTGCGCGCAGTGAAGGGCGATATTGCATTGTTACAACAGCGTTTGGGTGTCACTGCCGTCACAGTATTGCCAGATGAAGTGGAGCAATGTTTTTCCTATCCCATTCAGCGTTATGCAGAAAAAGTGAGTACGCATAATTTTGATAAAACGCCTACGGTTGAAGGCGAGCTGTTGGGGATAAAGGGCAGTATTTAATGTTATCAACAGGTGCACTGAATATTCGCAAGTTCACCGCGTATGAAGTGGAATTTTCAGTGCTATGAACGAAGTCGTCGCTAAAGCTATCCAGTTGCAGGATTATCAACCGTCTGATTTTTTGATCGACGAAACACTACTCAATTTTCAGTTGACGGAAGTGGCTACCACGGTAAATGCGCGCTTAAAAATGCGCAGAAACCCGTTGGGAAACCCTGATGCAGCGCTGGTGTTAGACGGTAATGAACTGAATACACGCAGTGTTTCGCTCAATGGAAAACCGCTCAAAGCCAGTGAGTATGAAATTCAAGGCAATACTTTGCGTATCTTGGTATCGCTGCCAGAACAGTTCGAGTTGGAATCCATTGTTACTATTCGCCCGCAATTAAATACAGCGTTGGAAGGCCTGTATAAATCGCGCAATATGTTTTGCACGCAGTGTGAGGCAGAAGGTTTTCGCCGCATCACTTGGTATTTGGATAGACCGGATGTGATGTCGCTGTTTACCGTGACGCTGCTGGCGGACCAACAGCGCTACCCCGTGTTGTTGTCGAACGGCAATTTGGTGGAAAGCGGCAAGCTCAACAATGGTGTGCATTGGGCGACATGGAAAGATCCATTCAAGAAGCCGAGCTATTTGTTTGCGTTAGTGGCAGGCGATTTGAAATATGTTGAAGATTATTTTGTCACGCGTTCTGGAAGGCGCATTACGCTGCGCATTTATGTGGAAGGTAAAGATTTAGCAAAATGTAATCACGCGATGTCTTCGCTCAAGCGCGCGATGGCGTGGGATGAAAAAGTCTATGGTCGCGAATACGATCTCGATATTTACATGATCGTCGCGGTCGATGATTTCAATATGGGCGCGATGGAAAACAAAGGGCTCAATATTTTTAATACCTCTTGCGTATTGGCGCGAGCAGAAATCACCACGGATCGAGGCTTTCAGCGTGTGGAAGCGGTGGTGGCGCACGAGTATTTCCACAACTGGTCCGGCAACCGTGTCACTTGTCGCGATTGGTTTCAGTTGAGTTTGAAAGAAGGTTTTACTGTATTTCGCGATGCGGAATTTTCAGCGGATATGGGTTCGCGCACGGTAAAACGCATCGAAGATGTCAATATGTTGCGCACCGCGCAGTTTGCTGAAGACGCAGGTCCGATGGCGCATCCTGTGCAGCCTGCCTCCTATATGGAAATTTCCAACTTTTATACCGCCACCGTGTATGAAAAAGGTGCGGAAGTGGTGCGTATGCTGCACCGCTTATTGGGTGCGGAAAAATTTCGTCAAGGCACTGATTTGTATTTTTCGCGCCACGATGGTCAGGCGGTAACGATTGATGAATTTTTGTCGGCAATGGCGAGTGTTTCTGGGCGCAACCTCAGTCAATTCCGCTATTGGTATACGCAAGCGGGCACACCGTTATTGCGCGTGCGCAGTGAATACAACGCCACTGAAAAAACACTGCGGTTATCGGTAGAGCAGAGTTGCCCAGCTACACCAGAATCATCACACAAAGAGCCTTTTCACATTCCTTTGGCAGTGAGTTTGTTGGGCGCAACAGGCGGTGAGTTGTCTGTGTGTTTGCGAGATAGCGTCGATAACGCGCAGCATAAAGAACATTTGTTGGAAGTGCGCGATCGCATGCAGCAGTTTGTGTTTGAAGGCGTGACAGAAAAACCTGTGCTGTCTTTGTTGCGTGGTTTTTCTGCGCCGGTGAAGTTGGATTATCCCTACACGGCCGATGAATTAGCATTTTTAATGAGCCACGATAGCGATGGGTTTAATCGCTGGGAAGCAGCGCAGCAATTGGGCGTACAAGTGCTGCAGAAATTAGTGGAAAAAGTGCTACAAAAACAAACTTTGACACTCGACAGCAAATTGGTTGCTGCATTCCGTGTGTTGTTGTTGGATGAAACTTTGGATCCGGCGATGGTAGCTTTGATGTTGGAGCTGCCATCAGAAAATTATTTAGCAGAAGTGGCAGTCGTAGCGAATCCGGTGGCCATTCATCAAGCACGACAATTTGCGCGCACTGCATTAGCGCATGAATTGCGCCATGCATTGGAAACGGTTTATCACCGCCATCAACCACCAGCAACTTATCAACCTATTGCAGAGGCCATTGCACATCGCAGCTTGAAGAATACAGCACTGTCTTACTTGACGCTGCTGAATGAAAAAGCGACTGCGCAACTGGCGCTGGATCAGTACAACAATGCTGCAAATATGACGGACGCCAGCGCATCACTGCAAGCCTTGTTAAATTGTGAAGCGGATTTTGTCACTGCCGTGCGCGAAAAAGCGTTGCGTATTTTTTATCGCCGTTGGCAGCATGAGCCTTTGGCTGTCAATTTGTGGTTGCAGTGGCAAGCAACTTGTTCGTTAGCCGGTGCTTTGGAGCGTGTTAAAGCGCTGTTGCAGCACGAAGCATTTGATATTCGCAATCCCAACAAAGTGCGCGCAGTTATCGGTGTGTTTTGCAGCCAAAATCTTGTGCATTTTCATGCGGAAGATGGTTCAGGTTATCAATTTTTAGCGGATAAAGTGATTGAGCTGGATGCAATCAATCCACAAATTGCTGCGCGTTTACTGTCGCCGCTGACGCGTTGGCAAAAATTGCCTGCCGCAAATCAAGAAAAAATGCGCGGTGAATTGCAGCGCATTTTACGCAGTGGTCAGTTGTCGCCAGATGTTTACGAAGTGGTGAGTAAATCGGTATCGGGCAGCGATGCTAATGGCGCGGCTGTGATGGCTTAAACCACACCAGCAGCAACAGCGCCCAACAAATCAGCAGCATTGGCCAGTTGCCTAGCAGTTGGTAGGGCGTGTGTCCTTGTCGTGCTTGTACTGTGCCTTGCATAACGAAGCGCTCAAATTGTGGTGAACGCGCCAATAACTTTCCTTGTTCATTGATGTGCGCAGAGATGCCGTTGCTGGTAGCGCGCAACATTTCTCGTGCATTTTCACGCGCCCGCATCTGTGCCATTTGTAAATGTTGGTGTGGGCCGATGGAGTTGCCGAACCAAGTGTCATTGCTGACCGTCAGTAAAAAGTCGGCGTCTTTTGCTTGCGATGCGACTAATTTGGGGTAGGCCACTTCATAGCAAATGCTGGAAGCGACTGTCAGCAAGCCGCTATTGATATTGAATTGCTCGTCACTACCGACGCGAAAATCGGATATCGGCATTTTGAAAAAATCGAGCAATTTTTTTAACCAGCGTTCTAGCGGCACATATTCACCAAAAGGCACTAAACGCTGTTTGTTGTAGATGCCGCTTGCTTCGCCTAAGCCAATCATACTGTTGTGAAAATACGGTGTGTCATCCGCATCGTAATGCAATGTCGGTACACCAGTGATTAATGCGCCGCCATTTTGCGCGAGTTGTTTTTCAACGCGTAGAAAAAATGGGTGATCAGCTGTGTACAGTTCAGGAATTGCGGCTTCCGGCCAAATCACTAGAGAGTTTTTCTGCCACAGCGGCACGCTGGCATCCCAATACAGTGTGCGTATCGCTTCGCGCTGCTCCGGTTTCCATTTCAGTTGTTGCGGCACATTGCCCTGTATCAAAGCAAAAGATTGCGTTGTGTTGGTAGGATGCGTCCATTGTTTTATTCCCAGTAGCGCACTGCCTGCGCAGAGTAGTGTAATCGCAGCGAGCAATGACTTACTGCAACGATGTTGCTGCAAGCTCTCAAAAATTGTTGCAGCAAAGAACGCTAACAAAAAGCTGATGCCGTAAACGCCGGTTACAGGCGCCCAGTTGCCGATAAAAGTTTCAGTTTGGCTGTAGCCAATAAAAAGCCAAGGAAACCCGGTAAAAATCCATGTGCGAAACCACTCATTGAGCATCCAGATGGCGGGGAAACCCAGTGTAATACCCCATTTTTTATCTTGAAAAAAACGATGCCAGCTCCACATGGGAATAAGAAAAAGCAGCGCCATGCCACAAGAAAAAAGAAAAATTAAACTGGCGGCTAATGGTGCGGGTGCTGGACCGTAATCGTGTACGCTGACATAAATCCACGATGCGCCAGTGCCGTACATCCCCAGCCCAAACAAAAAACTGCGCCAGTAGCGGCGCTTGCTTGAGATATTTGAAGTTAGCATCAGATAAGCGAGCAGCGGTAGCGGTGCAAACCACCGCCAATCAAAGGGCGCTAACGCTAAAGGCAGTAATGCACCTGCGAGGAGCGCGGCGAAGTCGCCCCATTTTTTTGCAAAAAATTGGCTCATCAAAAACTATTCTGCGTCGGTATTGTTGGTGGGTAAAGTGACGCGCAGCATATGTATTTGGCGCTTGTCGGCATTGAGCACGCGAAAATTAAAGCCTTGAATAGTGGTGCTTTCATTGCGTCGCGGCAAATGACCAAAGGCATGCATAATTAGACCACCCATGGTGTCAAACTCTGCATCAGATAAGGTGGAGCCAAAAGCTGCGTTGAAATCTTCGATAGGTGTTAGCGCTTTGACTAAATAATCTTGCCCTGACAGCGGGCGAATGAAACGCTCGTCTTCTTCTGTATCTGTTTCGTCCTCTATGTTGCCAACAATTTCTTCCAATACATCTTCAATGGTGACTAATCCAGCAACATTGCCGTATTCATCGACCACGATACCCATGTGATAGCGATTCTGGCGAAAGTCTCGCAGCAATTCACTGATGCGTTTGGTTTCTGGGACAACATTAGCATTGTGTAAATGATCGTGAATATTGAAAGATTCTTTGTCTTTCAGTAGCAGAGGTAGCAGTTTTTTGGCTAATAGAATGCCGACGATATGATCGGGTGTTTCTCCCAACACAGGGAAGCGCGAGTGCTCTGATTCAATGATGGCTGTGAGCAGTGTTTCCAGTGAGCTATCTGCTTTTAGCGTCACCATTTGTCGGCGCGGTACCATGATATCGCCGACAGTTTTTCCTCGAATTTTTAACGCGTTTTCCATGATGGAAAACATTTCGTCATCCAGCAGCTTTTGCTTGTGGGCGTCATCGAGAATTTCTAGCAAGTCATTGCTGTCGCGCAATGAAAGGCCTATTGCTTTCATGAAACGATCAAGCCAAGATTTTTCCGTGGGTTCGTTATTTTCATCACTCATGGATGCGGTGCTCTTTCCTGTGTTCCGTGTTTTTAATCAAGATCAGTTTCGTACGGGTTTGCAAAACCTAAGCTATGCAAGATGGCAATTTCTCGCGCTTCCATTTGTTCAGCTTCTTCATCGTCTATGTGGTCAAAACCCAGTAAATGCAAGCAGCCGTGTATCACCATGTGTGCCCAGTGCGCTTGTAACGGTTTTTTTTGCGTTTGTGCCTCGCGTTCAACCACTGCTGCGCAAATCGCTAAATCACCCAGCAGCGGCGGCTCAAAATCTTCTGGTAGATCACTGGGGAAAGACAGCACATTGGTGGCGTAATCTTTGCCGCGATATTGATTATTCAGTACGGCACTTTCTTGTTCATCGACGATGCCAATAGACACTTCGGCGCGCGTGCGCAAACCTTGCAACGCGGCATGAATCCACTGTGAGAACTGCTCCTCGCTGGGGATAGATGCTGTATCACAAGTGTTATCAATCAACACTTGTATGGTGGTGTCGACAGAACTCATGGCGGTATCAAACAATAGGGCGCTGGACGCTTTCGTAGCGGTCGTAGGCATCGACGATTCGTTGTACGAGTGGGTGGCGCACAACATCCTGTGAAGTGAAACGAGTAAAACTGATGCCTTCTACATCGCGCAAAATTTCATTGGCATGCAACAGGCCTGATTTTGTGCCGCGCGGCAAATCAATCTGTGTGGCATCGCCGGTGATGATGGCAGTTGAGCCAAAGCCAATGCGCGTTAAAAACATTTTCATTTGTGATTCAGTGGTGTTCTGACTTTCATCCAAAATAATAAAAGCGTTGTTCAGTGTGCGACCGCGCATATAGGCCAATGGCGCGATTTCAATAATTTGCCGTTCTAATAATTTGCCGACCGTTTCAAAGCCGATCATTTCATAGAGTGCGTCGTACAGTGGGCGTAGATACGGATCAATTTTTTGCGCGAGATCGCCGGGGAGAAATCCCAGCTTTTCTCCAGCCTCTACCGCTGGGCGCACAAGCAAGAGGCGCTCTACTTTTTCACTTTGCAGGGCTTCAACAGCGCAGGCAACAGCGAGATAAGTTTTGCCTGTGCCGGCGGGGCCGATGCCAAAATTGATATCGTATTTGCGGATGGATTGCACATAGTGATTCTGCGCAGCGCCGCGCGGTTTGATGTTGCCTTTGCGTGTGCGAATACTGGATTGTTCGTAAATATTTTTTGCGCTGTTGTTCTGCAAGCCAGAAACATTGGCCGTTTGCAGAATCAGGTGCACTTTCTCTGGGGTGAGATCCTGATCGTTCTCGGTTTCTAAATAAAGTTGTTGCAGAGCAGCTGTGGCGCGTGTGACGGCTGCGGCATCGTTGCTGTGTACGGTAAACACATTACCGCGCACATTAATTTGCACATGCAAGCGCTGTTCAACTTGTTTGAGATGCTCGTGCAGTTGTCCGCACAAGCGCGTCAGGCGGTGGTTGTCGGCAGGTTCCAACACCAAGGTGTGGGCTTCATTTACAGAGCCAGTGTGTGTGTTCAAGGCATCCTTGGGTTAGCGCACTCGCGCTGTGATTCATGGCTCATAGGATATACGAGCGGCATGGCGCAGGGGAAGGTCAACGCTCGTCGGTTCACGCGCTTCCTGCCAAGGTAGTGACAGCGTAAAAATGCTACCGCGTCCTTCCTCGCTGTGTATGTGCAGTGAGCCGCCTAGGGTTTGTGCTAATTGATGACTGATCGCCAAGCCTAACCCTGTTCCACCACGGCGCGGTGGTGGTCTGTGGGTGGTCACGCTCGATTCCATGATGCGCTGTAAATCATGGCTGGAGATGCCTACGCCAGAGTCAATGACGCGAAAGCAGAGCGCTGTATTGCCGGTGGGTCGTTTTTCAGCACTGACTTGCAGTTTGATAATACCGCCATCGGTAAAGCGCAGAGCATTGGACAAAAAATTGCTGAGAATTTGTTGGATTTTTCCTGCATCACTGACAAACGAAGTGGGTAGCGTGGGGCAAATATGTGCGATCAGTAGGATGCCTTTATCTTGTGCCTGACAGCTGAAAAGTTGCAGCAAAGTTTGTACGGTTTCGTGTAATAAAACGACTTGTGGGTGTGGTAGAAAAATATTTTCTTGGAAATCTGCGCGCAGCAGTACATCGTCTAACAGAGAGAGTAGGGTGTGGCTGGCATTGCTGGCGGTATCTAATAAATTTTGTTGTTGTTCATCCAGCGTAGTACGACGCAAGACATGCAATACAGATAGTAGCCCAGCTAATGGGTTGCGAATTTCATGGCTGAGAGTGGCGAGGGTAATTTGCATAGAGCGAGCGATCCTTTGCAAAGCAGAGTCGGCTTCATTGCCGTGGCTTTATTTTTTCTCGAGCTGTTTTACAGTTTTTGGCTGTGTTGTTTTAAATATTCCGCAACACCAGCGGGATTGGCTTTCATACCCGTGTCGCCTTTCTGCCAGCCTGCTGGGCAAACCTCGCCGTGTTCGGCATGAAATTGCAGCGCATCAACTAAACGCAGCAATTCATCAATATTGCGACCGAGTGGTAAGTCATTGACGATTTGGCTGCGCACAATACCGCGCGGATCAATCAAAAATGCACCGCGATAGGCAACGCCGCCATCAGTTTGCACATCGTAATCGCGCGCAATTTGCTGCGTGAGGTCCGCTGCCATGGTGTAACGCACAGCGCCGATGCCGCCGTCGTTAATGGCGGTATTGCGCCACGCGTTGTGCGTGAAGTGTGAATCGATGGAAACGCTGATGACTTCAACGCCGCGCGCAATAAATTCATCCATGCGGTGGTTGAGTGCAATCAATTCAGATGGGCAGACAAAAGTGAAGTCCAGAGGATAAAAGAACAACAGCGCGTACTTGTTTTGGATAACGGAGGCGAGATGAAAATCCTCCATAATCTCACCATTGCCCAATACCGCTGCACAGCGAAAATCAGGCGCGGGTTTGCCAACAAGCACAGCCATTATTTCCTCCTTGAATCTGAAGTGAATTATTCGGCAGCAGCTTCTTTAACCAATGGCTGCAATTCGCCTTTGGCGTACATTTCTGTGACGATATCGCAGCCGCCAATCAATTCCCCTTTGACCCACAACTGCGGGAAGGTGGGCCAGTTGCCGTAGCGCGGCAAGTTGGCGCGGATTTCTGGGTTCGCCAAGATATCGACAAACGCAAAGCGTGCGCCGCAGTTCATCAAGGCTTCCGCTGTACGCGCAGAAAAGCCGCACTGTGGTGCGTTAGGGCTGCCTTTCATGTAGAGGATGACGGGGTTTTTTTCGATCTGATCTTTGATTTGATCCATGACATCCATGGTGACAGCCTCGCAGTAGGTATCGGGATTAAACAGGCAGCTATTTTAGCTGTCAGCGTTAGAAATTGCATCGCCAATAGATATTGGGTCATGTTCAATGGCTTCGTGGTGTTCAGAAGCGATCAACATATATACAGCAGGCAGCACAAACAGCGTAAAGAGTGTGCCTATCATCATGCCGGCGACCAAAATAATACCAATACTGTTTCGCGCTTCTGCGCCTGCTCCCGTTACTAATACCAAAGGGAAGTGACCGAGCACGGTTGCGCTGGTGGTCATCAGCACGGGGCGCAGTCGCGTGGTTGCCGCTTGCGTAATAGCCTTGATTTTATTACAGCCTTCGCGCTGTAAGTGATTGGCAAATTCGACAATCAAAATACCGTTTTTGGAAATCAATCCCACCAGCGTAATAAAGCCTACTTGAGAATAAATGTTGATGGTGGTCCAGTCGAGAAAAGTGATGAGCATGGCGCCAGACAAGGCCAATGGCACGGAACCGAGCAGCACCACCAACGGATCACGAAAGCTGTTGAATTGCACCGCCAACACAAAAAAGACAAACAGTAGTGCAATCAATAACACACCAAATAAAGTGTTACCTTCGTGACGCAACTGGCGTGATTCACCCGCGTAATCCACGCTATAGCTGAGTGGCAGAATATCTTTTGCCGCAGACTCTAATGCCGATAACGCCTGTTCTTTGGTAGTACCAGGCATCACGCCGCCGTAAATGCGAAAAGCATTATTTTGCTGAAACTTTCCGAGTACGCGCGGTGCGGTGTGCTGTTGCAGCGTGGCAATAGCTGACAGTGGAACAAGATCGCCACGCGGCGTGCGAATTTGCAAATTCATTAAAGTTTGTGGATCGGGACGATCGCTGTTGGCAATCATCGGTATCACTTCGTACGCTTTGCCATTCAAATCAAAACGATTGACATAATTTGCCGAGAGCAAAATACCTAATTGATTGCTGACGCTGGCTAAATCCATGCCTAAATCAGCGATGCGTTGTCGGTTGAGTTGAAACTCCGCTTGTGGCAAATCAATTTTGAGATCGGTATCTGCATAAAGAAATTTTTGGCTGTTTTTGGCGTAGTCCACCATTTTGTCGGCATACACTTTCATCTGTGCTGGTGTGTCAGTGGATAGCACCACCATCTCAATATCGAAATTACCGGCAGTAGGCAATGCGGGATACAAAATTGGAAAGGCTTTCAAACCACTCACTTTGCCTAACTCACCGTAAGCACGCGGTAATAATTCCTGCACGCTGTGTTCGCGTTTTTTGAAATCGACAAAAGTTTGCCCACCAAAACCGCCTTGTGGTGTCACTACTTGCCACATAAAACGCGTACCGGGCAGAGCATTTAAGATATTGACCACATCGTGCATATAGCGCGTGGTGTAAGCCAGAGAGGATTGCGGAGGTGCTTCTATCACCACATTGATACTGCTTTGATCTTCAACGGGTGCCAATTCTTGTTGTGAAAATAAATAAAAAGGAATCACTAAGAATGCGAAGAAAAGAGCCACTGTGAGCACTTGCGGTCGCCACGATAAACATTTTAGTAAGGCGCGGCTGTAGCACTCTTGTAATTGCTCAAACCAGTGATTGACAGTTTGTCATGCGCCCTTCTTGTCCGTGAGGTGGGCAGACATAAGCACTCATGATGGGCGATAAAGTCGGCGCCACGAAGCCAAAATTAAAACAGCGGTGGCTAAAGTAAAAGCAAATTCTTTGAACAGCACGCCCGTTAAACCGGATAAAAAACCAATCGGTGCGTACACGGCTGCAAAGTGTAATAGTCATGCCGATAATGGGCGCAAATAATTGATGCGAGCTGGCTAATGCTGCTTCGATGCGGCTTTTGCCTTCACGCATATGTCGCGCAACATTTTCAACCACGACTATCGCATCATCCACCACCAAGCCAACGGATAAAACAATCGCTAATACGGTCAGTAAGTTGAGGAAAATCCCATCGCCAACATGGCGGCCATCGCGCCGAGCAGTGAAATAGGAATCGTCACCAACGGAACCAGTGCCGTGCGAGCAGAACCCATCAATGCCAGTACAACAATGCCAACCAATAAAACAGTTTCGGCGAGTGTGTGAAAAATTTCGCGCAATGCAGAGCGCATATACAGCGTGATGTCGTAACCGATGCCGATATGCATGCCTTTGGGCAGTGTGGGGTTAATAGCGGCGAGGTCTTTGTAGAGTGCGTCAGCAATTTCAATTTCATTGGCGCCAGGGAGCGGCCACACGGAGATATAAACTGCATCGCGATTATCCATGCGCGCGTTATTTTCCACCTTCGTCTTCACCCAATTTAATGTTGGCGACATCGCGTAAACGAATTTGTGCGCCGTTAACATCCTTGATGATGAGTTGCTCAAAATCTTCTGGCGTTTTTAGTGTGGTGTTGGCGAGCAAATCAATGCGCTGTGCATTATTTTCACTGCGACCAATCGTGGCGATTAAATTGTTGGCGCGCAGTGCTGCATCAATATCGCTGGCACTGAGATTGAATGCTTGTAAACGCGAAGGGTCGAGCCAAATACGCATCGCGGGTGCGCGCCCACCTTCCAAACCGATGCGCTGCACACCAGGAATGGCGGCGAGTCGAGGATTCACATTGCGCGTTAAATAATCGGTGATGGAAGCGCGCGTGTGCGTGCCGGTAATGGGTACATCGAGATAAAAACCAGCGCCTTGTTTATCGGCGCGATTGACTTGAATAGAAGGGTCTTCTGCACCGGCAGGTAATTCATAGCGAATTTGCTGCAAGCGTGCAGTTAATTCGGCGAGCGCTGCGGTGCTGTTTTCATTGAGTTTCAGCCAAACCGTTACCGTGCTCATGCCAGCGAGCGTCGTGGAATCCACATAATCCACACCGGGGACAGTAGCGGCAACGCGCTCAATCGGATCCGTAATAAAACCCTGCACGCGTTCTGCGGATGCACCGACAAAGGGTGTAGTGACGACTAATGAAGAACTTTCAATGCGTGGAAACTGCAACACCGGTAATTTATGCGCGGCGTATAAACCGACAACGATTAATGCCAGCGAAATAACAATCGCGATAATCGGCCGCTTGATAAAAATATCGGTGGGCGATTTTTGATGGATGTCGTGAATCATTTGATTGATTCCTGACTGTGCTCCTTGATGTTAACGCGCATACCATCGTGTAATTTGAATGAGCCGTCAGCGGCTATACGCTCACCGGTTTGCAAGCCATTTTTTATCACCATGCGCAGGTTATTCTCTTCACCTACATCCACATTGCGAATTTTTGCGCGCAGCACGCCTTCTTTATCTGGCTCAATGAGATAAACAAAATGTCCTGCGTCGCTGAATTGCACGGCAGTGGATGGCACGGTAATGATTGATTGTGCTGTGGTGGTTGGTAGTTGGACATCCACCAGCGTACCCGGTTTTAATTTTTCTTCAGTATTGTTGACGGCGGCGCGCACTTTAAAATTGCGTGAGCTGGATGAAATGGTGGGGTCAATGGCTGTTATTTTGCCTGAGAATACTGTTGTTGGTAGGCCGTTGGCATGAATGTGAACATCGGTACCGAGCGCGATATTGCCTTGTTGTTGCGGCAAATAAAAATCTACCCACACAGTAGTGAGTGAGCCGACCAATTGTGTGATGAGCGTATTGGCCGTGAGATATTGCCCAACTTGTAAATGGTGCAACCCCGCATAGCCATCAAAAGGTGCGGTGATAATTTTTTTATCAATGACAGCCTGTAATTCTTGTGCGCGAGCAACAGCCACTGCGTACTGCGCGCGCGCTTGATCGTATTGTTCACGGCTGGTTAATTTTTGTGCGACCAATTTGTTGTAACGCGCTAATGATGCTTTTGCTAATTCTGCATCTGCTTGTGCGGCGCGCAGCTGGGCAATGTCTTCGCTGGCATCCAACTTCAGTAGCATTTGATCTTTTTTGATGGCTCCACCTGCTTGCAATTCAACAGCGACAACGCGGCCTTCCAATTCATTGCGCAATTCAATGGATTGTGGCGCGAGCACTTCGCCCACTGTGGTGACAGTGGATTGCCAGTTTTGCTTTTGTGCTGTGGTGGCTTCTACCGTTTCTGAGGGTTCTGGATACGAAGCCGCCACCGCCATCAAATGACGGATTTGCAAAAATTTGTAGCCCGCCAAAGCCAGCAACAGCGCCAAACACGCGATAAAAACAATCAACCAGCGTTTTGCGGATGAGTGTTGAACTGCCATTTTTTTACTTCCTTTTTAGCCGCGCTGTATGCCGATGTTTTCAGGAGTGCCATCCGCTGCATGCACATATTCAGCGCGAATGCGTGTGGGTTTAACGGTGAAAATAATGCGCACATCGCCAGGTTGATCAAACGGGTAGTGATCTTGGTTCATGTATTTTTTAGCAATACTGTTGATAAAGCTGCGATCAGTGTCTTCTTGGATTTCAACACTGCCGCGAATTTCTATATAGCGCCACGGATTTTTAGGATCAACGATACACAGAGCTACGCGCTGGTCGCCGGAAAGGTTTTTATATTTTTGTCGTGATTTTATGGTGCTGAAACGCACGAACTCGCCATCCCATACAAAAGCCACCACATTGTTGGCCAGCGAGCCATTGGGCATCACCATCGCCACTTGCGCGTAGTTGTTGCCTTTGAGGATATCGTGGTGCGATTCGGGAATGGTTGTTGTCGAACTCATGTGTGACTCCGTGTGCGTTAAACCGAGTCGTTATTGTATGCGATTGATTATGATGGCCGCGTTTTGAACATATACGGGTATAAAAAAACCCGATGTTGTGTACAACATCGGGTTGCGGCGTAACAGCCTAGTGGGCGTGCTTCATGCTGCTGGGCGTTTGACATGTCCGTCACGCAAGTGAGAGATCACATTGCCGTTGAGTGATTTGCCAGTGAAATCATAGGCGCGGCCAAAACCTTTCACATAACGCCCGCTGATAGGCTGCAAGCAGAATAAGTGGAAGTCTGTGAGCTGTTTCAGCTCGTTGATGCGCTGGCCGTGTCGTGCCACCAAGGCGTTGATGCCGGTTTCATAGGCTTCGCCGGCAGTGTGTGCGATTTCTGTTGCTTCAACGCGATAGGTAACGCGCAGGCGTGCAAATAATTCCCCTGAAGCGCTTTCATCTTGAATCACCATCACGGATGGCGTTGGGTTTAATTTCAAATTCACAGCATGCAGTGCGATGTCGGACAACAAAACATACAGACACTCATCGCCAATACCGAATGGCGCATAAGACGCATAAGGCTGACCTTGTGGGTCGATTGACGACAGGATTAAAGTCTTCTGTGTGGCGATAAAATCAGAAATTTCATTTTGCAAATTATCTTGCGTCGATTGTTTGAGATTGGATTCGGCCATGGTTTTTACCTCGTGTGGCAGTGGGTGATTTAGTGCGAGACTGCTTGTTGACGCAGTTGTTCAAACTTCTCTAGTTGATGCTGAAGTAAATTGCCTTCAGCATCACGACCTAGAAAAATTTTGAAGATGGTGTCGTTATTTTTATCGACAAAAACCAGCGCATGACTTTCTCTACCGCGATGATTTTTGCTTTGAAATTGAATACTTTGCACACTCTCCAAATTTAGGTGTCCTTCAAAACCGCCATTGCCTTTCAGGTTGTAAAAACCTTCGGCCATGGTACCTGTTGGGAAATCCCCTTTAAATTCAAATACGCTGCCACCATGCAAAATGATGGTAGTGGTGTTGCCCCAAGTGCTGATTTGCTGTAACAAATCGAGCGCTTGTGAACCGGCCAGTTGTACCGTTGCTTCACTCATTTGTAGTTCCTCGACAATCAATGATTAAAAACGATAAGTAACAGCAGCGCGCACTTCACGGCCTGGTTGATACAGCTCTTGGAATGCAACGCGATAGTATTCATCGGTAACATTGTTGATGCTGAGATCAAGCGTTAGGTTTTCACCCACAGGCTGCCAGCTACTGTAAAGATCAACGGTGCGATAGCCATCGTAGTCGTTCGCTGTAGTAGCAGGTGTGCGGTCTTGTGCGGAAGCTTGTGTAAAACGCACACCGGCTAAGAGTTTTTGTTCTGGGATGAAAGTATAGCTGGTATCCAATACCCATTTGCTTGCAGGAATATTGGTTAGGTGTTCGCCCGTTTCGCGATCTTCGCCGCGCATTTTTCCGTAGCTGATGCGCGTGGAGAGATTTTCCCACTGGTAACGCGCTTCTAATTCAACGCCTTTAATGCGTGCTTTATCGACATTCACCCAAGTGGTATGGCCTGGATCAAAAATAACAGTGGGTGGACCAGGAGGCGCAGGAATAACTGTAACGGTGGGGGAAGTGACGATTTGTTCAATAAAGTTATCAACATCGTTGCGAAACACGGATGCTTTGAACGCTAAATGATCGTCGCTAGTGAACACATTGTCCCAATTCATGCGTGTCATCAATTCTTTGTTGGCGGCTTCTTCGGCTTCGAGATCAGGATTGGAAACAAACTTGTTACAACCAAAGGGAGGACCCATGCAGAAGTGTGAGCCGGTGGTATACATTTCTTCGGTGCTAGGCGCGCGGAAAGCTTCGTCATAACGCGCAGCAATTTCCATCCAATCGGTTGCTTGTAACACCAGCGCTGCGGATGGCGAAATGGCGCTGTCTTCTCGTGACACATTCAAATTTTTGGCTTCTGTTTCGAATTTATCGTGACGAACGCCAATTTCTGTTCGCAATACATCACTCACCAAAGGAATCGTCGCTTGCACAAATTTGCCGAGTACATCGACCGTTGCTTCCGGTGGTATAGGGCGATTGGTACCGCCGCGTTTGGTAGAAAAATCGTCGTGATAACCATCAAAGCCGTACAACAAACTGACACCGGCAAAATCAGAGCGGTTGTTCAAAGCGAAGCCGCGTGTTTTTAATTCGGTGCTGTCGCTGCGACCATCGCTCAAACGGGATTCATTCATTTCTGTCTTGTTATGGAAAATCATCGCCTGTGCATTCACCAGTGGCGATTCTGTGTCTAAACGGTAATCCAAAGACACATTTTCATTCTCGACATCGCGATCAATCAGGTAGTTGCTAGTTGGCGAAACCGGCGCAGAACTATTGGAGGGCACGCTGCCCTGTGCTTCCGATTTGCGCACATTCAATGCAAGACTTTGGCTGTCTGTGATTTGCCAGCTGGCTTTGAACAGGGTGCCTTGGTTGCGGTTGCCTGATTCTTGCAGGGTGTCATCGAGGCGATAGCCTTTATGACCGAGTTCGATATCATTGCTGTCGCGATAGTAGCCGGACGCGAGCAAGTCGAGTGTTTCTGTACGCGCGCCGACGGCGACAGTTGTATCGCTCGCCTCGCCGTTATCGTTATAGCCATATTTGATCAAGCCGCCGACATCTTGGTCTGGTTTCAGGATATCGCTGGCGTTGACGGTGTTCTGCGCGACCACCCCGCCAATAGCACCTGAACCCCAGAGGCTACTAGCAGGACCTTTCAGCACTTCAACACTGCGCAGCAATACGGGGTCAATAAAGAAGCTGGGACGGTGACCAGAGCCAAAGTTCTGACGCACGCCATCAACGGTTTGCAGCACTTGTGAGCCTTCTAAGCCACGAATATTGACCAGCTGGCTATCAGCGCGTGGGCCGCCCGTGGCTTCGATATTGGTTTCCCCTTTGACGATTTCTGCCGTAGAAGTGGGCTGTCTATGCTGGATTTTTTCCTTGGTAACGACTGCCAGTGGGCGCGCCACTTGCTTTTCGTCGGCTTCGCTACGCGTTGCTGTGACGATAACGGTTTCCAAATCGGTACTTGGTACGGCGGCAGTAGCTTGTTCTTCTGCGATCGCATGGCAAGAGGCAGTGATTGCCAGCGCAAGCGGTGCTAATCGAAAGAAAGGAGAGCGAACAGAGGTAGACATAGATAAGTGGCTCCTGCGGCCTAGGTTGGTGGTGAATGGGGTTGCTGTATCTAGGTTGCAAATGGTAATCAATCTCGATAACATTTGTAAACAGGAATCGTTATCGTTTACAGAAAAAATGCAAAAAAGATTGGCGGATAACTTTGGATGGGTCATGAGTGCGGCAATAGCGTTATTGCTGCACCTCATGTTGTTTAGAGGTTGGTCAGCGGTGTCTCCCATCGGAACGCTAAAACCAGCGCCTGTTATGGAAGCTTTTATTGTGGCGCCAGCCGTTGCTCCTTCACCCGCGCCCGCTGCACCCATTCCTGTAACAAAAGTAGTGCCGCAGACAGAGCCTCCACCTGTTAAGCCGGTTGTTCGCCCGCACCGGCCTGTGCGCACGGAAATAGCACCACGCCCTGCGAAAATTGAGCGGGCGGTACAAACAAAAAAAGAAGCATCTGCTGAAGTAACAAAGCCTGCTGCGGTGGCAAACTCGGCGCCGTCTAAGCCAGCAGCGAATTCGCAAGCTGCTACGGCTCAGCCAGTGTTAGTAAAAAAACCTCAATTTCTCACGCCGCCCTCGCGCCCGGTGTATCCACCGGTGGCAAAACGGCGTGGGCAGCAGGGTACGGTGTGGTTAGAAATCCTGTTATCAGAAACAGGAAAGCAAATAAAATTGTCGATTGTGCGCAGTTCGGGGTTCCAGTCGCTGGATGATGCAGCGAAAATTGCCGTCGCTAATTGGAAGCTCGCACCGTATCGTATGAATGGTGTGGCGGTGAGCTCGCGCGTACAAGTGCCGGTTGAGTTTGTTATTCAATAATTATTTTTTGAAGTATTTATTTTTGGAGAAATATCGAATGCGTCATCAAAAATGGCTAAAGCCTTGTCGCTCTTTTTTCGTTGCAGCAAGTGCTTTGCTGCTGTCGGTTGCTGCACAGGCAATGGAAGCGACTGCACAAAAAACAGATCGCATTATTAGTGCGGATGCGGGCGCTACTGCGCTGTTGCGTGATTTTGGTGTGGCACAACAGTTGGTGGGAATTGATGTCACTAGCCCGCAATCAGAAAAAGAAAAATTACCTGTAGTGGGGTATCACCGTCAGTTAGCCGCAGAAGGCTTATTGGCATTGCGCCCCACAGTATTAATTGGCAGTGAACACATGGGGCCTGCCAGCACGCTGACTGCTGTAGAAGCAGCAGGCGTTAAGGTTGTGCGTTTGCCTGCTGTCAGCGATGGTGCTGGTTTGTTGTCGAATATTCGTTTGTTAGCAAAAACCATGAATGAACCAGCGCAAGCACAAACCGTTGTACAACAGGTGGAGAAAAAAATTGCTGATTTACAAAAAAATGCGCTACCTAAGAGTAGTCGCGCTTTGTTTTTACTGTCAGCAGGGAGTCGCGGTTTGCGCGCGGCAGGTGTTGGTACAGGTGGTGATGCGTTGATTCGTTTGTTGGGCGCGAATAATGTAATGAGCCACAACAGTTACCAGCCTATTTCAGCGGAAGCCATCATGGCCACCAATCCTGATCTCATTTTGTTGGCTGCTGACGGCGGTGAAAATACTACGGATCATTTGTTGCGTGATTACCCCACGCTGGCAGCAATGCCAGTCGCTAAAAATGGAAAAATACTTGCGGTGCGCAGTGAGACTTTGGTGGCTGGCTTGAGTGTATTGACCGTCGATGAGGCGCTGCGCTTGCAGGCTCTTTTGCAACAGAAAACAGCAAAGCCTGAGTAAAAAGCGGAATCTAAAATAAGGTGAAACGATTTTCTGCTTTTTGGGTGGCGGTACTACTGGTTGCCGCTTTGTTGTTAGTGGCGGGGCTGTCTATTGTGACGGGTCCTATGCCATTGTCAGTGCTGGCCAGTTTGCAGACCGTATGGAGTGCGGCAACGGGGCAGGAGAGTGCTGCATTGGCTGCGTACGAGCAAACAGTGGTGCTACAACTGCGCTTACCACGATTTTTGCTGGCAGTGTTCGTGGGCGCACTGCTTTCGCAATGTGGCGTGGTGATGCAAGGTTTATTTCGCAATCCACTCGCTGACCCTGGCATCACAGGTGTTTCAACCGGCGCGGCTTTGGGCGCGGTGTTGTGTATCGCTTTGCTGCCTTCCGCCATGGCTGCTTGGCTCACGCCTATTGCTGCTTTTTTGGGTGGTTTATTGGCAACTCTAGTGGTGTATCGTTTTGCGCGTACACCGGAAGGCACATCCATTTCTGTGCTGTTGTTGTCCGGTGTAGCGCTGTCAGCTTTTGGCGGCGCTGCAATTGGTTTTTTAAATTATTCCGCCAATGACCAAGTGCTGCGTGATATCGCGCTGTGGCAAATGGGTTCAGTCGCTGGTGCTAATGTCACGCATATTGTTTTAGGTGCAATCACTGTTTTTTTGTTATCGATTTTTTTTCAACGCCATGCTGCATCACTCAACGCTTTAGCTTTAGGTGAAGCGGAAGCGCGCTATTTAGGCATTGATGTGGAACGCTTGAAATGGGTGTTGATTGTTTTATCCGCCATCGGCGTGGGCGTGGCCGTTGCGGCAGCAGGCATTATTGGTTTTGTCGGTTTGGTGATGCCGCACGCGATGCGTTTGTTGACAGGCCCCGATCATCGCAGCTTGTTACCTTTGTCGGCACTAGCCGGCGCGTTGTTATTGGCCTTGGCGGATTTATTTGCACGCACCCAAGTGGCACCGGCTGAATTGCCGGTTGGTTTGGTGACGACTTTGCTCGGCGCACCATTTTTTCTCTCACTGCTGTTGCGTCAACGCAGCAAACCGGATGGTGTGTGACATGACAGTCAATAGTTTGCTCACACTGCGCGATGTGCATTTTTCTCGCAAAGAAAAAACGGTGCTGGAAATATCAGAATGGCATTTGCCGGCGGCGCAGTTGGTCGGTGTGTTGGGGCCAAATGGTGCAGGAAAATCCACTTTTTTGAAATTAATTGCCGGTGAATGGCATGGCTCTGGTGAAATTATTTTTCATGGCAAACCGTTGCGGCAGTGGAATCGCCGTGAACTGGCGTGCCACTTGGCGGTATTACCGCAATCCAGTCGTTTGAGTTTGCCGTTTACCGCGCGTGAGGTAGTGGAGTTGGGCGGTATTCCTTTAACAATTCAGCGCAAACAGTTGGCTGTATTGGTGGAAGAAGCGATGGCGCGTACACACGCAACACCATTGGCGGATAAATTATTTATCGAACTGTCTGGTGGTGAACAGCAACGCGTGCAGCTGGCGCGCGTTTTGGTGCAATTAACACAAGCAGAACAGCCGCCGTTGCTGTTATTGGATGAGCCCATTTCTGCGCAAGACATGATGCAGCAGCACGCAATTATGCATCTCGCACACAAACTGGCGCATCAGCAAGGATGGGGCGTATTGGCAGTGCTGCACGATATTAATTTTGCCGCGCGCTACTGTGATCAACTGTGTATTTTGCGTGAAGGAAAAATCGTCACCGAAGGCGCGCCCGATGATTGTTTGCGCCCTGATGTGATCGAAGCGGTGTGGCGCTATCGCCCCACTTCCGTGGCGGGCGAAAACGGTAAAGTGTTTTATTTTTAGTCATGTTATCTGTTGAGCTAGTGTTGCATGCCGTGAGCTATATGTTGCCAACTGGCAGCAATCGTCCACACCGCGTATAACGATAAAAAACTCGCCGCAGCGTAGCGCCATTGTTTCTGCTGAAAAAACTTTTGTAATTGTTGTGATAACACGCCGCTGGCAAACAGTGCTGGCGTTGTGCCTAAACCAAAAAAAAGCATTAACAATGCAGATGTGTTTGCATCGGCGCGGCTCGCGCTCCATGCTAGTGTGCTGTAAACCAAGGCACAGGGCAGCCATCCCCACAGCAATCCTAAAAAAAATATTTTTGGCAGTGTGTTGGCGGGCAGCAGTGGTTTGGCCAGCGTCTGTATCGGTTGCCACCAGCGTGTACCGATTTGTTCCAGTTTGGTGATGCCGCTCCACAGTTGTGCGATATGCAGTGCCATCGCCAATAACAACAATCCCGCAGCAGTGCGCAGTGTTGGCGCAAGTAGTGGGATACGATGGGTGAGATGTTGCAGCGCAGCGCCGAACAGTAATGCGAGCAATGCATAAGTTGTGATGCGGCCGGCGTGGTAAATCAGTAGCGCCAATTTTTTTTTGGGGTGTTGTTGCAAGCCGAGTGCGCAGGCGATGCCACCACACATACCTAAACAGTGCCCACTACTCATAAAACCAAGCGCAAATGCAGAAAATAGTGCAGGCAAAAAATCATTCATGGTTTTTATTCGTGATGATTGCATCTTCCTCCTCGAGGATGCGCCGCGCTTCACGATCGAGATCATCGTATTGACCGCTGCGGTTCGCCCACAGCCAAGCGCTGATGGCGATGACGCAAAAAATAACAGCGACAGGAATGATGAGATAAAAACTGGTCATAAGGTTTCTACTTGAAGCCGGCGTGTGCGTGGTAGTAAGCGCAGCGCATTGATTGTTACCAGCAGAGAGCTGATAGCCATACCGATGGCTGCATTGACTGGCGTGAGCCAGCCTGTTGCTGCCAAAGGCAGGATGCCTACATTGTAGACCAGTGCCCATGAAAGATTTTGTCGCACAATAGTGCGCGTGTGCAGAGCAATAGTACGCAACTGCAATAAATCATCCAATTGATTGTTTAACAAAATAACATCGGCAGCGAGCTGTGCTGTTTTGCTGGCATCTGCTAAAGCAACGGAGACATCGGCGTGTGCTAAAACAGGGCCATCGTTGATGCCATCGCCCACCATCAACACTTTTTGTTGTTGCCGCAATGTTTCAATGATTTGCACTTTTTGATTGGGTGAGCAATGGCGATGCACGGTGTTGATATTGAGAGTGCGAGCAACTGCATCGACAGCATTGGAATTATCGCCTGATGCAATCGTGCATTGAATGCCATCTTTTTGTAGAGCATTTATACATTGAGTGGCTGTAGTGCGCAGTGGATCACCCAAATAAAAAATAGCTAATAACTTGCTGTTTTCTGATAAAAATAAGGGAATGGTGTCATGCATATTGTCTTTGAGTACGATATTCTCCTCTGCGCAAGCCCAATCTTGTTTGCCGAGTCGATAAATAACATGATCTTTTTTTGCCTCTATTCCGCAGTGTAATACGGATTGCGTTTTATCAACGGTAAAAAAAGTGTTATCTCGTTGCGCTGTGTGAAAAGCACTGGCGATGGGGTGAGTGGAATTGCGTTCCATGGCGGCAGCAATGGCAACGCATTCTTCTTCACTGTGTGTGCCAAATAATTGAATGTGCGAAATGTGCATACGGCCTTGTGTCAGCGTGCCTGTTTTATCAAAAACATATTGCGTAATCGCGGGAAGTATCTTTAATACATGACTGCTTGTGATGAGAATGCCGTATTGGCGTAAACGCAATGTTGCAGCAGTGAGTGCTGTGGGTGCGGCGAGTGTTAATGCACAAGGGCAGCTAGCAACTAGCACAGCGAGAAAACTGGGTAATGCTTTGCTGGCGTCTGCCCACCACCAATACAGTGCGCTGAGTGTGGCGAGTAACAATACAGTGGGCGTAAAAATTTGTGCCACGCGATCGTACATAGTGCGCGCGGTGAAATGCCGTTGCTGTTTTTGGAAAAACGCTTGCTCCATGCGCTGATGCAAGTGCGCAATGTGGCTGTCTGCTCCCCAGTGTTTCGCTTGCACAATGATTTGTCCATTGAGCAGCGTGGTGCCAGCGAGTACGGTGTCGCCTGCTTGTTTTTGCACGGGTAAAAACTCGCCGGTAATCACGGCTTGTTCAATGGCGGCGCTGCCAGAAATAATGTCTCCATCGATAGGGATAATGCCGGTTTCAACCACTATGCAGTCATTAATTTGCAAAGAGTGAATGCTAATGTTTTCTCTCTGTTTGTTGTGTAAACGAATACAGGTTTGCGGTAATAGCGGTTCTTGTGCGTATTCTGCGAGTCGATTTCTTGCGCGTGCTTCAAGAAACCGCGCGCCGAGCAGAAGAAACACAAACATGGCGATGGAGTCAAAATACACATCGTCGGTGCGCTGTATGACGGCGATAATGCTGGCAATTGCGGCGGCAATAATGGCCACAGCAATGGGTACATCCATGTTGATAACAAAGGTATCTCTATTGCGTTGTAATAAGTTGCGTATGCTTCTGTTGGCGTTGTGAAAGAAAATATCGGCGCAATAAAACCACACAGGAATGGAGAGCAGTAGCGCAACGACATTGAGCCACTGCTGCATATTACTGTCTGCGCCGAAGTAACCGCCCATAGCAACCATGTGAATTTGTAGTGCGAGTAATCCTGCTACACCTAAACGCTGCAACAATTTCTTTTGCTGCAAGTTTGTTGTGCTTTGTTGGCGCGTAGGTTGCCAAGGTGTTGCGCGATAGCCTATGTCCTGCAGAATGCGAAGAATTTCGTCTAATGGCAGTTGGTCTTGGTGCCAGTGTAATGTGAGTTTGTGTGAATGAAATTGAGCCTGTACTTTGGTGATGCCTGTTAATTGTTGCAGGCGCTTTTCAATCAGCCAGCAACAGGAAGTGCAGTGAATATCCGGTATAAACAGCTGTACTTCGCACAGCGTTTTATCGATAACACGCACAACGGTATCAAAAGCTGCGGCATCAATGATGAGTACATCTGTATTGGAGGGTTGCTGCGGTTTGTTATCGCGTTGGCGATAGTATTGTTCTAAACCGAGGTTGTGGATGGTGCTGGCCACTGCAAGGCAGGCAGGGCAGCAAAAGTAGCGTGTTTCTTGGTTGATAATTGCTGAAAATTGCAGTGGATTGTTGTGTGGCAACAACGCCTGACAGTGAAAGCAATGCGCCGCGCTGTTACGCATGAGCGTTGCTACCCAACCAATTATTGAGGCGAGTGTTCATCCTTTTGCTCAAGCGTCTTGTTGATATCCAAACCTTTTTGATAGTAATTTTTGTCAATGACTGGATCGGCGTGTTTCACAGCTAAATAAATGAATACAGAACAAAAGCTGATCGCAAAAGCGAGCAAGCCAATGATAAACCACGGCCAAAATTGTTGATGCCAAGGTTTTGTATCCGTGCGACGCGGTGAGCTCATTGCAATGGCCCCGTAAAGCGGTTTTTCTGCTTGATGCAGTGGTTTTGCTCTGCGTTATCTGCAAGGCAGGCATGAAACTGTATATCAAAACTGCGTCTTTTCCATGCGGAAACCGGCATGGATAAACGCAGCGGAACACTCAGCTCTTCGCCAGAGCCGACTTGTAACGAGGTTTCGCCAACAATGGAAATATTTTCGTGGTTGACGCTGATAGTGTAACGATGGCTATTGCGATCGCGATTGCCAATTTTTAGTGTATAAACATTTTCTATGTTTCCATTGCGCACTTGATACATGGCATTGCGTTCGCGCAAGATTTTTACATCCGTAGTTTCGCGCAGTATCAATGCGCCAATAAATAAGCCACACATAATCAATAACACACCGCCGTAGCCAACGGTGCGTAAACGCAGCCAGTGAAATTTCTTTCCCTCTACGCGGTTTTCTGAACTGTAAGCAATCAAGTTAGGCGCGTAACCCACTTTTTCCATCACGGCGTTACAGGCATCAACACATAAGGCGCAGTTGATACATTCGTATTGCAAGCCATCGCGTATATCGATGCCGGTAGGGCACACTTGTACGCACAACATACAGTCGATGCAGTCGCCGAGAGCGGAAGGTTTTTCGCCGTCATTCACGCGTCGTGCACCGCGTGGTTCGCCGCGCACATTGTCGTAAGTGACAGTCAAAGTGTCGCTATCAAACATCGCTGCTTGAAAGCGCGCATACGGGCACATGTACAAACACACTTGCTCACGCAGCCAACCGGCGTTGAGGTAAGTCATGAAGGCAAACAGGCCTATCCATGCGTAAACGGCTAAATCTGCACTCCCTGAAAAGAAAGTAAAGCTGAGCTCAGTAATGGAAGTGAAATAACCGACAAAAGTAAAACCGGTTAAAAAAGCGAAGCTTATCCACATGGTGTGTTTGGCAGTTTTTCGTAAAACTTTTTCTATAGACCACGGTGCTTGGTCTAATTTGATGCGCTGGTTTCGGCTACCTTCCGCTTTTTGTTCCATCCACATAAAAATACTGGTCCATACGGTTTGCGGGCAGGAATAACCGCACCAAATACGACCAAATAATGAAGTGAAAAAGAATAATGCGAAGGCGGCGATGATCAGTGTCCATGCCAGTAGCACTAAATCTTGCGGCCAGAAAACTAAATCAAAAATATAAAATTTGCGCGCGGGGAGATCAAATAGAATGGTTTGGTGGCCGTGCCACTGTGTCCACGGTAGAAAAAAATAACCAACGAGCAGTGGCCAGCCGGTAAATAAACGAATGCGTTGAAAAAAACCTTCAATGCTGCGCGTGTAAATTTTCTCACGCTTTTGGTAGAGATCGAGTTCCGCGACTTCCTTGGGTGCCAGTTGGTCTGGCACATATTCATTAACTAAGGGAATTCTATCTGGATCACTCGATGACATCTCTCATACCATTGTGCAGTGATTGAAGTGCTACTGTATTGCTTGTTCGCGCTTCCCTGCGGTATTGCTCGTGTCGTGGCTTAATCCGTATACAAAGGCTGCCAGCAGACGAATTTTTTCTGGAATCAGTAAATGTTCGTGTGCAGGCATTTGACCATTGCGCCCGTTGTGGATGGTGATTTTGATTTCGCCGATATCACCGCCGTACAACCAAATATCGTCGGTTAAGTTGGGCGCTCCCACTGCTTGTAAACCTTTGGCATCGGGGCCGTGACAGACCGCGCAATAAGTGGCAAAAACTTTCGCGCCTGCTTCAGGTTTTTGGTTGGCGTCTTTGGTGGTAATCCAAGTGGCAACATCATCCATTTGTTGTTCGGTGAGCACACCTTTCCACGGTGGCATACTGCCTTTTCTACCTTTACCAATCGTTTCTAAAATTTGATCGGGTGAGCCACCGTACAACCAATCACTGTCGCGTAAATTAGGAAAGCCTTTGACGCCACCTGCGTCAGCGCCGTGGCACACTGCGCAGTTGGAAGCAAACAAGCGTTGGCCGATACGATGTGCTTTTTCATCTTTTGCCAATTCTTCTATCGACATATTGGCGTAAGGCGCCAAGGCTTCGTTCACTTTGGCGTCGACTTTTTCGTTTTCAATATGCCATTGGCCTTCGGGTGTCCAGCCGAGCGCACCTTTGTAGTTACCCATGCCTGGATACAAAACTAAGTAACCGATACTGAAAATGATGGTTAAAACAAACATGTAAAACCACCATGCGGGCATAGGGTTGTCATATTCTTCAATACCATCGTAAACATGGCCGGTGGTGGCATCGGGATCACCTGAACGCGTACGGTTGCCAAATAAAACCCACACGATACCGACGAGGACAATCGTGGTGAGAGCAATGACCCAAGTGCTCCAGAAACTGCTCATTCAACATCTCCCGTTCTGGTGTTGGTTGTCGTTTGTGCTGCTTGCTGTTTTGAGCGATCAGCAATGGCTTCATCAGCAAACGGTAAATTGGCAGCATCAGTAAAAGTTTGTTTGCGTTTTTTGCTATAAGCCCACGCAATCAACCAAATAAATAGAATCAATAATGCCAGCGTGATTAATCCACGCACCGTGTTGAGATCCATGTTTACTGCTTCTCCTGCGCTTGGATGCGCTGTTGAATCGCAGGGTTGGCAGGGATCACAGTGCCGAGTTGTTGCAAGTAAGCAATCACGGCATCCACTTCTAATTTGCCAGCAACAGCCGCTTGTGCTCCTTCAATATCTGCATCGGAATAAGGCACGCCCAATTTGCGTAACGCACGCATTTTTGCAGCGGTGTCTTTGCCATCCAGTACATTGTCAAACAACCAAGTGTATGCAGGCATCACGGATTCCGGTACTACATCGCGCGGGTTGTACAAGTGCGCGCTGTGCCATTCATCACTGTAACGGCCGCCAACACGCGCCAAGTCTGGCCCTGTGCGTTTGGATCCCCATAAAAACGGACGCTCATAAACCGATTCGCCGGCAACAGAATAAAAGCCGTAGCGCTCTGTTTCTGCGCGGAATGGGCGAATCATTTGTGAGTGACATCCTACGCAGCCTTCGCGGATATAAATATCTCGCCCTTCCAGTTGCAACGCGGAGAACGGTTTCAAACCTTTGATGGGTTCCGTGACATCTTTTTGAAAAGCGAGTGGAACAATTTCTACCAAAACACTAAAGCTAATGACGATAAGAATTAATACCATCATCAATGCAATGTTTTTTTCAATTTTGCTGTGTAGATTTTCTTGTCCACTCATGATGATTGCTCCGCTGTGGCAGCTGGCATCTGCGAAGTTTTCCACATGTTGTACGCCATGATTAACATGCCAGAAAGGAACATGGCGCCGCCCGCAAAACGCACGATATAACCGGGGTAGCTGGCAGAAACGGATTCAGCAAAGCTGTAAGTGAGTGTGCCGTCCGCGTTGTAGGCGTGCCACATCAGTGCTTGGATAATGCCGTTGACCCACATGGAGGCGATATACAACACGGTGCCGACTGTGGAGAGCCAGAAATGCACACTCACCAATTTGATGCTGTACAAGCTCTGTTTGCCGAACAGAATCGGGATTAAGTGGTAAGAGGAGCCGATGGTGATCATCGCCACCCAGCCGAGCGCACCGGAGTGCACATGGCCGATCGTCCAGTCGGTGTAATGCGACATCGCGTTGACACTTTTAATCGACATCATCGAGCCTTCAAAAGTGGACATGCCGTAGAAAGACAGTGACACCACCAAGAAGCGCAGAATGGGGTCGGTGCGCAATTTGTCCCACGCGCCTGAAAGCGTCATCACGCCGTTGATCATGCCGCCCCATGAGGGAGCTAGCAAAATCACGGACATAATCATGCCCAAGCTTTGCACCCACGGTGGTAACGCGGTGTAGTGCAGATGGTGAGGGCCGGCCCAGATATAGGTGGCGATCAAAGCCCAGAAATGCACGATAGAAAGACGATAGGAATAAACAGGGCGTTCCGCTTGCTTAGGGACGAAGTAGTACATCATGCCGAGGAAGCCGGCAGTGAGCAGAAAACCTACAGCATTGTGGCCATACCACCACTGCACCATGGCATCCACTGCGCCGGCGTAGGCGGAGTAAGACTTCGTTAAAGTCGCGGGCATTTCTGCGCTGTTCAGAATGTGCAACGCGGCGATAGCGATAATAAATGCAGCGTAAAACCAGTTGGCGACATAAATGTGGGAGGTGCGGCGCTTGGTGATGGTGCCAAAGAAAACAATGCCGTAAGCAATCCAGACAATAGCGATCAGGATATCAATCGGCCATTCCAGTTCGGCGTATTCCTTGCTGGTAGTTATGCCCATGGGGAGCGTAATCGCGGCAAGCACAATCACCAATTGCCAGCCCCAGAAAACAAAGGCGGCGAGGCCGTCTGAAATCAAGCGCGCTTGGCAAGTGCGTTGCACGATATAGAGCGATGTACCAATCAATGCACTACCACCGAAGGCGAAAATAACGGCGTTGGTGTGCAGAGGGCGCAGTCGGCCAAACGACAGCCATGCTTGACCGAAGTTGAGGTCGGGCCAGACCAGCTGTGCGGCGATCAACACGCCGACGAGCATACCGACAATGCCCCACACCACGGTCATGACGGTAAATTGCCGCACTACCCGATAGTTGTACACCACGGGGGTCGTATTTTGATGATCAGCTTGCATAGGACGCCTTTAACTTCAGGGTTAGAAAGGGGATACAGATTCCGCGTGTCAGTCTACGAATACAGGCATTAAGCCGAAATTCCATAGAACAACCGTGGCACCCATCATCGCCACCAAGAAAACCAAGCACACGCCGAGCACAGCGCTGGCATACAGGAAGCCGCGCTCTTCGGGGATATTCATCACGATGGGCAGCCCGGTGTACAACAAGTAGACCGCCCAGCTCACTGCAACCATGCCGATAATGAGGTCGAGGCCTAGGTTGGGGAAAAAACCAGCCAAACCAGCGAGAAAGAGAGGGGTCGCGCCATAGGCCGCCACGGCATAGCCCTTAGTGAAAGTAGTGATGGAGCCGTAGGTGCCGGCCATCCAGTGAATGGCATAACCGATACCCCACAGCGCCAAGATGATGGCGCAGTAGAACGCGATAACAATGCGCAGTGCGCTATCGGGTGCTAGGCGTATCAGCTCGCTACCACCAGGTAGCTGCCAGCCTGCGGTTGTGGTGCCGTAATACCACGCGTAGCAGGCCAGTGCGGCAAGAATAAAAGTGTAGAGGGCGGAGGTGCGCAGCGCATTCAACGAGGCATTGGCCACTGTTTGCCACTGCTTTTTAGGAGACAACAAAAAATTGAAAGGATTATTTAGCATGGAATAAACCGCTGTCTGTGCTCTCGCGGCGGCATTCTAGTCGCTTTCGAGTGCGGGTTTGTTGATACGGGTCAAATCTAATTCCCTGTATTTTACGGGGAATAAACGCGTTTGTCGGTGTGAGAAGTGCTTACACCGTCTCGTGACATGAATCAGAAGTCGAATAAATCCGATAAAAAACTTTCGCGTTTGTGTTTTTTATAGTGACCGCTGTGGTGTTTGCCATAAGTGCTGTACGGCTGCGGAATCGGTTGTTGTGGGATGGCTTGTGGCGCGGGTTGTGGTGCTGTTTGCGCTGCCGGCGCTGGAGCCGAGCGTTCGATGATTTTGTCCAGCTCTCCACGATCCAGCCATACGCCGCGACACTGTGGACAGTAGTCGATCTCAATGCCTTGTCGCTCAGACATCACCAAGTTTGTGCCAGTACAAATAGGGCATTGCATGTGTTTCTCCAACGGATTGATATTCCAGCGAATATTACCGCATTAACGCAACGGCTTTGATCTGCGCGTACACCGTTTGTTGCGTTTGCAGCGCGAGTTGATCGGCGGCGCGGCGCGTGATGCGTGCCAGTAAGTGTGTGTCGCCCAGCGCCAATCTCACCAATACGCGTGCAGGATCGCGATCGGAGCTGATATCGACAATCTGCACCGCCAAGCTGTTTTGGATGCTGCTCTGTGAAGGCGGTTGTAGGGCGATACTGACATCGCGCGCCAGTATGCGCACCCGCGTGTGACTGCCGATGGGCAGCGGCGACAACGCTACCGTGAGCGAGCCGCCGTTAATTGCCACTTGGCTCAGGTGATAGTGCGTGTCGTGCGCGGTGATGGTGGCATCCAGCACGGCAGAGGCTTCGTCAAAATGCGAGAGTGGCAACTGCGGTTGCGTCAGTAAATCATTGAGCGCGCCCATTGCTTGCACGCGTCCGTTATCCAGCAATAAAACGCGATCAGCCAGCCGCGCCACTTCGTCCAGCGCGTGTGTGACATACAGGATGGGGATGTCGAGTTGCGTGTGCAGCCGTTCGAGGTAGGGCAGGATTTCGGTTTTACTATCGATATCGAGACTGGCGAGCGGTTCATCCATCAACAACAACTGCGGGCTGGCGAGCAGCGCGCGCGCAATGGCAACGCGTTGTTGCTGACCACCGGAAAGCTGTGCGGGTTTGTGCGCCAGCAAGTTTTCTAGCGATAACCAAGCTACAGCGTCATCAAACTGGATGCGGCGTTGATTGAGCGGTACACGCTTCAAAGCAAACTGCAAATTGCCGCGCACATCCAAGTGCGGAAACAAACGCGGTTCTTGAAACACATAGGCGAGTGGGCGGCGGTGTGTCGGCACAAACTGCGTAGCGTTTTGCCAAATTTTTTCGTCAAATTGTAGTGTGCCGTGCGCTTGTGTCAGCCCTGCAATACAGCGCAGTAGTGTGGTTTTTCCGCAGCCGGAGCGACCGAAAATAACTGTCACACCTTGCATGGGTAAATCAATATCGCAGTGCAGCGAAAAATTGCCGTACTGTTGTTGTAAATGAATATGCAGTGATGGTGATTTAGACACGCAACCATCCTGCTTTGCGCACACCTTGCAGCAACAAGAGCACGATGAAACAGAACAGCAACATACCCGCCGATAACCAATGCGCATTGCTGTACTGCATGGCTTCAACATGGTTGTAAACCTGCACAGACAACACTTGTGTTTCTTTCGGAATATTACCGCCCAACATCAATACCACACCAAATTCACCCACGGTGTGTGCAAAGCCTAGCGTAGCAGCGGTGATATAGCCGGAAACGGAAAGCGGCAGCACAACGCTGCGAAAAGTATCAAAAGTATTTGCGCGCAGCGTGGCTGCGGTTTCTAACAGGGGCTCGCCCACAGATTCAAAAGCGTTTTGCAGCGGTTGCACAACAAACGGCAAAGAATAAATCAGTGATGCCATCACCAAGCCGCTGAAAGTAAAAGGCAACAGCCCAATACCAAGTGCTTGTGTGAGCTGACCGACGGCACCGTTCGGCCCCATCAACAGCAATAAATAAAAACCGATCACCGTTGGTGGCAACACCAAGGGCATCGCGACAATCGTGCCGATTACAGCAGCGATACGCGATTTTGTGCGCGCCAACCACCATGCCAACGGTGTGCAGAGCAGCAGTAACAGTAGCGTCACTACGGCAGCTAATTTCAGCGTCAGCCAAATAGCTGCTATGTCATTTGCACTGAAATCATTCATGCTTTTTGTTTAGATTTCGTAGCCGTAGCTATGAATAATTTGCTTGGCTGCGTCGTCGTTTTTCAAGTAATCAAACAACTGCTGTGCTGCGGGTTTTTGTTGGCTGGGTTTGAGTAGCACTGCATCCTGTTTCAAAGGCGCGTGCAGTGATGCAGGCACAATCCACGCAGAGCCGCTGGTAATTTTCCCATTTTTATACACTTGGGATAACGCGACAAAACCCAGCTCTGCGTTGCCACTGCTCACAAACTGAAAGGTCTGCGTAATGTTTTCGCCTTGCACAAACTTTGGTTGTATTGCAGTCAGTAGATTTATTTTTTTCAGTGTTTCGATAGCGGCTGCGCCATAAGGCGCTGTCGTTGGGTTGGCGATAGCAAGGTGTGCAAATTGCCCATTCTTCAGCACTTCGCCTTTGTTATCCACGAAATTGGTTTTTGCAGACCACAGTACCAATTTTCCTGTAGCATAAGTAAATTGGCTACCTGCGATGGCATAACCTTCTTTCTCTAGCTTGCTCGGTGTTGTGTCGTCAGCACTGAGAAAAATCTCAAACGGTGCCCCATTTTTAATTTGCGCGTACAGCTTCCCTGTTGATCCGGGTGATAACAATATTTTGTGCCCAGTTTTTTGTTCAAACTCTACTGCGATTTTTTGCATAGGTTCAGAGAAGTTTGCCGCAACGGCGACGGAAATTTTATCGGCAATAGCGAGTGAGGCGTTGAACAATAAGCTAAGAGCTGCAGTTAAAAAGAGCGAGTAATGCAAGATTTTTTTCATGTGATGAACGCCTATTCTTTTGTGGTGATGAGAGGTAATCTTGTTTTACTCTGAAAGAGAAATTATTAGGCTTCCTAAACAAAAACACCCCAGCTAGCTGGGGTGTTTTAATCTGAGTGGTGGTTAAAAATTATTTCTTCTTCTCACAAGTTTCCTTGAGATATTTTTCCAATTCCATGATTTTTGCTGCTTGCTCTTCTGGTGTGAGTACGCGTTCTTTGCCGTCTTTATCTACCATGCGAACGCGTCCACGCTCCTTCATGGTTTTTACTTGCGCTTCTACTTTGTCACATTTTTCTTGTTCTTGTTTTTCCAAATCTTGCGCTTGATTTTCTAGCTCTTTTTTATGCGCTTGTTCTTTCTTGCCTTCTTCTGATTTGGCGTATTCAGCGTTGGGGTCATAAACCGTGCTGCTGCCACCGTGTGTGGTAACTTTTTCTGCCTTCACACCGACAGGTGGTTGTTCTGCGTACTGGGTGATGCCGTTGTCGTCTGTCCACTTGTAATAGTCTTTGGCGAATGCAGAGCTGGCCACGAGGGCTGCGGCGATACCGGCAATGATGAGAGAGCGTTTCATGTCAGATCTGACTCCTGTAAGGGTAAGGCATTGATTTGCACGGATAATACGCTGCAAGCAAAGAAAGTTAAAGCAGGCAACTCAGCGAGCGAGCATGCCTTTCAGCGCCAAGCGAATCAGCTCCTCGCTGCTGTGAACACTGTGCTCTTTCAGCACAGCTTTGATCATCTTTTCTGCCTCTGGCGCTTTATAACCCAGTGCCAACAGTGCGTCTTCGGCATCTTGCTTATAAGAAGCGGCATCGTTGTGCTGTGCTTTTGCTGCGGCACGCGTCTCAGTGAGCGGCAAATCGTCCGTTTCTTCACTGTGCCAATGTTTAACGCGATCGCGCAATTCCACCAACAAGCGCTCTGCAGTTTTGCGGCCAATCCCCGGTACTTTGACCAGCGTGTCCAGATGATTGCGCTGCACGCAGATCACCAGTTCCTGCAAATCCAGCGCCGACAAAATCGCGAGTGCCATTTTCGGGCCGAGCCCGTTGATGCGTATCAGCTCGCGAAATAATTCGCGCGTGGGTTTGTCGATAAAACCATACAGTAGTTGCGCATCTTCACGCACCACGAAATGCGTGTGCAGCAACACTTCGCTGCCGAGTGCCGGCAGTTGATAAAACGAAGTCATCGGCGCGTGCACTTCATAGCCCACACCTTGCACATCCACTAACAACAGAGGTGGATGTTTTTCGATAAGTGTGCCGCGCAGAGAACCAATCATAAATACTCTCTTTTTTTAGCGCATACGGCCGCGACGAAATTTACTCGCGTCTGCGCTGATCAATGTTTTCTGTGTGTGCGCGTGACACAGCGCAACCGCTAAGGCATCTGCCGCGTCTTCTTGTGGATCACCGGGCAGCGCGAGCAGTGCTTTAACCATGTGCTGTACTTGCAGTTTTGTCGCCGCGCCCGTGCCAACAACCGATTGTTTTACTTTGCGCGCTTCGTATTCGGATACGGGTAAATGATGACTGACGGCTGCAACGATGGCTGCGCCGCGTGCTTGCCCCAATTTCAGCGCGGAGCCTGCACTTTTCGCCATGAAAACATTTTCTATCGCCACTTCTTGCGGTTGATAGTGCGCAATGATTTTGTTGAGCGATTCAAAAATAGTTTTGAGTCTTTCGGGTAGTGCGGTACCAGGAATACGAATCACGCCGCTGCCGATGTAAGTGTTGCGCGAGCCATCAAGGCGAATGATCCCGAAGCCTGTTTTGCGTGAACCGGGATCAATACCGAGGATGATAGTCATGCAGCTATGTATTAGGCCGCGCCGTCTGTTTTGGGTTTTTTGTGCAGACGAATATGCAATTCACGCAGCTGTTGTTTTTCAACTGCACCTGGTGCATCGGTCATCACGCAAGCCGCTGTTTGTGTTTTCGGGAAAGCAATCACTTCTCGAATCGATTGTGCGCCGAGCATCAACATAATCAAACGGTCGAGACCGAAAGCCAAACCGCCGTGTGGAGGACAGCCGTATTTCAATGCGTCGAGCAAGAAGCCAAATTTTTGGCGCTGTTCTTCTTCGCCAATGCCCAGTGTGCGGAACACCGCTTGCTGCATGTCTTGATCGTGAATACGAATCGAGCCGCCGCCCAATTCTGTGCCGTTCAACACCATGTCGTAAGCGCGCGACAACGCAGTAGCAGGTTTTGCTACCAACTCTGCTGTGCTGCATGAAGGCTGTGTGAACGGATGATGCAGCGCGGCGAGACGGTTGTCGTCTTCTTCGAACATCGGGAAATCCACCACCCACAGAGGCGCCCACTGGCAGGTGTACAAATCCAAATCCGCGCCGAGTTTGCAGCGCAGTGCGCCGAGTGCATCGCACACAATTTTAGTTTTGTCTGCACCGAAGAAAATCACATCGCCATTTTTTGCATCGAGGCGAGTGATTAAACCTTGCAATGCTTCATTGGAAAGATTTTTGACGATAGGCGATTGCAAACCGCTGCCTTCGCCGTTGTGAATGTTGTTGATGTCGTTGACTTTAATCCACGCCAAACCTTTGGCGCCGTAAATACCAACAAAATTGCCGTATTCATCAATTTGTTTACGCGACAATTTTTCGCCGCCACCCGGCACTTTTAATGCGGCAACGCGACTGCCCGCATCATTGGCAGGGCCAGAGAAAACTTTGAAGCCGACATCTTTCATCAAATCCGCGACATCGACAATTTCCAGCGGGATACGCATATCCGGTTTGTCGCTGCCGTACTTGTTCATCGCTACGCTGTAAGGCATGGAAGGGAAGTCGCCCAGCTCCACCAACAGCACTTCGCGGAACAAATCGCGAATCATGGTTTCCGCGATGTGCATGATGTCTTTTTCATCAACGAACGAAGCTTCGATATCAATTTGCGTGAATTCAGGTTGGCGATCTGCGCGCAAATCTTCATCGCGGAAACATTTGGCGATTTGGTAATAGCGATCCATGCCCGCCACCATCAACAACTGCTTGAACAACTGTGGCGATTGCGGCAGCGCGAAGAATTTGCCTTCGTGTGTGCGGCTAGGTACGAGATAGTCGCGCGCGCCTTCCGGTGTGGCGCGGGTGAGGATCGGAGTTTCGATGTCGAGAAAGCCCTGTTTTTCCAAGCTTTGACGCACGATAGAAGTGACTTGTGCGCGGAACTGTAAGTTGCGTGCCATCTCGGGGCGGCGTAAATCCAAATAGCGATAATGTAAACGCACATCTTCGCCGACTTGCGTATAGCTATCGAGTTGGAAGGGCGGCGTTTCGGCGCTGTTCAAAATTTCCAGTGCAGTGGCGTACACCTCAATCTCACCGGTGGGCATATTGGGATTCACAGTGCCAGCTGATCGTTCGCGCACTTTGCCAGTGACTTTCAACACAAACTCGCCGCGCACGCGGTCGGCCAGTTGAAAGTATTCGCCCGCATCGGGATCAAACACAATTTGCACAATGCCGGCGCGGTCGCGTAAATCGACAAAAATTACACCGCCGTGATCGCGGCGGCGATCTGCCCAGCCGCACAGCGTAATGGTTTGATCGACATGAGCTTTATTGATGTCGCCGCAGTAGTGGCTACGCATGGTGCAAAATCTCCGGTGGTGGTGCCTGAAGTTAACAATAGACAAGGCCGAAAATTATACCTGAGAAAGCGCACAGCCTAAGATTGCGTTCAAGTAAATCTACTGGCGGGACTATCAATAAGAGGGTGAAAAAAGACTGCAAAACAGGCTGTTTGCTATGGAGATGCTCGTTTAGGTCGATATTTACAGGGTTTTTTGAGGAATACGGATAAAAAATCTTGCTAGGCTATGGGTAATCTTATATATATACGAGCCATCGCGAATACCGCTGCTGTTTTTAAGGTGTTTTCGATAAGAGCAGTGAGAAGTATAAAAAATCAAAAGAGTGAAACAACATCCAACCATTCATCAACGAAAGTTGAGAGGAACTGAACATGGCCGCTAAAAAAGCCCCTGCAAAGAAAGCCGCTGCTAAGCCAGCCGCAAAAAAAGCTCCCGCTAAAAAAGCCGCTGTTAAACCAGCCGCGAAAAAAGTGGTAGCTAAGAAAGCCGCTCCGAAAAAAGCCGTAGCGAAGAAAGTTGCTGCACCGAAAGTGGCTGCGAAGCCAGCAGGTCCAGTGAAGTCACGCTACAACAAGAGCCAGATCGTGCAAGAAATTGCTGATTTCACTACTGTAGCTCGTAAAGAAGTGGGCAAAGTGTTGGAGCATCTGGAAGACATTATTGCGCGTCATATTTCGCCAAAAGGCCCAGGTGAGTTCGTATTGCCAGGTATCCTGAAAATCAATGCCATCAAAAAGCCTGCTAAAAAAGCACGCAAAGGCGTCAACCCATTCACTGGCGAAGAAGTGATGTTCAAAGCCAAGCCAGCCAGCACTGCCGTTAAAGTGCGTCCGCTGAAAAAACTGAAAGAAATGGCTGCTAAATAAGCCTGCTCTTCAAAAAGAAAGCCGAGATAGCTAAGCTGTCTCGGCTTTTTTATTGTCTCTCTATTTAGCCCTCTGCCCATCGGATTGTTGTTATGCGCACCAGCCAGTATTTGATTCCTACTTTGAAAGAAACGCCTGCCGATGCCTCCGTCGTCAGCCATCAGTTGATGCTGCGCGCAGGCATGATTCGCAAGCTGGCTTCTGGTCTTTACACCTGGCTGCCGCTGGGTTTGCGGGTGTTGCGCAAAGTGGAGCGCATTGTGCGTGAGGAGATGGATCGCAGCGGCGCACAAGAAGTGTTGATGCCGGTGGTGCAACCTGCGGAGTTGTGGCAGGAATCGAAGCGCTGGGAGCAGTACGGGCCGGAGCTGCTGCGCATTCGCGATCGCCATGACAACGCTTTTTGCTTAGGGCCTACACACGAAGAAGTTATCACCGATTTGATTCGCGGCGAGATCAGCAGCTACAAACAATTGCCGGCCAATTTTTATCAGATCCAAACCAAATTCCGCGATGAAATTCGTCCGCGTTTTGGTTTGATGCGTGCGCGTGAGTTTTTGATGAAGGATGCGTATTCCTTTCACAGCTCGCAGCAATCTTTGCAAGACACTTACGATGTGATGCACGGAACTTACACGGCAATTTTTACGCGCCTCGGTTTGGATTTTCGCCCCGTGTTGGCAGATACCGGCTCCATCGGCGGCAATAGCTCGCACGAGTTTCATGTGTTGGCTTCATCCGGTGAAGATGCGATTGCTTTTAGTGATGGTAGTGACTACGCCGCCAATATCGAAAAAGCGGAAGCTTTAGCGCCAACAGCTCAGCGCGCTGCGGCGACGCAAAGCCTGCAAAAAGTGGCGACGCCGAATCAGCATTCCATCGCCGAAGTCAGTGCGTTTTTGAAAGTGGAAGCTGAGCAAACTGTTAAAACACTGGTGGTGTTGGCGGATACTGAAGAAGGCAAACCTGCGCAGTTGATTGCGTTGGTGTTGCGCGGTGATCACGAATTAAATGAAATCAAAGCAGAAAAATTAGCGGGCGTAAAAGCGCCACTGACTATGGCGAGCGAGGCGCAAATTGTCGCGGCTTTGAGTTGCAAGCCTGGCTCCATCGGTCCCGTGAATTTATCCATTCCCGTGATTGTGGATCGCAGTGCTGCGCAACTGGCAGATTTTGTGTGCGGCGCAAACGAGGACGGCTTTCATTTGACGGGTGTGAATTGGGAGCGTGATTTACCGCTAGTGCGCGTGGAAGATATTCGCAATGTCGTCGCCGGTGATGCTAGTCCTGATGGCAAAGGCTCCTTGGTAATTAAACGCGGCATTGAAGTCGGGCATATTTTTCAGCTGGGCACCAAATATTCCGAAGCATTAAAAGCAACTTATTTGGATGATCAAGGCAAAGAACAAGTGATGATCATGGGGTGCTACGGCATCGGTGTATCGCGTGTTGTTGCGGCAGCGATTGAACAAAACAACGATGAGCGCGGCATTATTTGGCCGGATGCAATTGCGCCGTTTCAAGTGGCTCTGATTCCTATCAATAAACACAAATCTGAAGCGGTGGCTGAAGCGTGTGAAAAAATCTACGCTGATTTACAAGCCGCAGGCTTTGATGTGCTGTACATGGATGAAGACAAAGCGCGTTTAGGCGTGATGCTTGCTGATGTGGAGTTGATCGGTATTCCACACCGCATTGTTGTGGGTGATCGCGGCTTGCAAGACGGGCAAGTGGAGTATCGTCATCGCCGCGCCAGCGATAACGAAATGTTGTCGCTGAATACTTTGGTGGATGAATTAAAGCAGCGCCGTAAATAAAACAATGTGAAAAATATAAAAACGCTGCTGATAATGCGTTAAGAAATATCCACCGCATTGATAAATTGTGGGCGCTCTGCGCTGCGGTCGAGCAATAAATCGGTGAAATTAAACAGTGCAGTGTCGCCCAGCTGCGAAGGGGCGACATTGCAGATCGCTGAAAAAATGGATTCCACGCGCCCTGGATGTTTTTTATCCCAGCCGCGCAACATTTCTTTGATTGCTTGGCGTTGCATGTTTTCTTGCGAGCCGCACAAGTTGCAAGGAATGATAGGGAACTCTTTGATGGTGGCGAATTCTTCGATGTCTTCTTCGCTGCAATAAGCGAGCGGGCGAATCACGATATTGCGTTTGTCATCTGACAATAGTTTTGGCGGCATGGCTTTTAATTTGCCGCCGTAGAACAAATTGAGAAACAGCGTTTCGATGATGTCGTCGCGGTGATGCCCTAAGGCAATTTTTGTCGCACCGATTTCTTCGGCGAAACCGTACAGCGAACCTCGGCGCAAACGCGAACACAGACGCAATAGGTTTTCCTTCCGGCACGATATCAGTGACGATGCTGTAAGTGTCTTTTTCTAAAATATGAAAAGGCACGCCGATGGCAGAGAGATAAGTTGGCAGCACATCCTCTGGAAATCCAGGCTGCTTTTGATCGAGATTGACGGCGATGACTTCAAATTGCACGGGTGCAGTTTTTTGCAAGTTGAGCAAAATATCGAGCAGGGTGTAGGAGTCTTTGCCGCCAGAGAGGCAGACCATGATGCGGTCGCCGTCTTCGATCATGCTGTAGTCAGCAATGGCTTGCCCCACTTGTCGGCGCAGGCGTTTTTGCAATTTATTGAATTCGACGCGATTAGTGCGTGGGTCCGCTGACATGGCTACCTCCACAGGGGCGGCTATTTTACGGGCTGGCCAGCGCATTTCCATTACAATTCACGCTCGTTTTCTGCTCCCTGCCGCTCTGTATGACCGATATTTCCCTTGTTTTAGCGCAAATCAACCCCGTGGTTGGCGATATCCCTGGCAACACACGCTTCGTGCTCGAATGTATTGCCAAGGCGCAAGCGGCCGGTGCGCGCGCCATCGTGTTTCCTGAGCTGGTGCTGACGGGCTACCCGCCAGAAGACTTGATGTTGCGCCCCAGCTTGCAGCCGCGTATCGAAAAAGCATTGGCGGAAGTCGCGCAAGCGGCAATAGATATTTATGTCATCGTCGGTTATCCGTTGATGCTCGGTGAGCAGTTATACAACGCAGCCGGTGTGTTTTTTGCGGGCAAAAAAATCGCTGAATATTGCAAACAATGTTTGCCGAATTACCGCGTGTTTGATGAAAAACGCTATTTCGTCGCGGGTGATAAAACTTGCGTGTTTGATTTGGATGGCGTGCCGACGGCGCTGTTGATTTGTGAAGACATTTGGCAAGAAAAACCTGTGCAGCAAGCGTGTGCAGCTGGCGCAGAATTGTTGCTGGTGTTGAATGCCTCGCCGTTTCATGTCGATAAACAGCATTTGCGCGAAACGATGTTGGCGGCGCGCGCGCAGGCCGTACAAATGCCTTTGTTGTACTGCAATGCTGTAGGCGGACAGGACGAGTTGGTATTCGACGGCGGCTCTTGTGCGTTTTCTGCGGATGGAAAAATCATCGCGCGCGCTGCTTTGTTTTCTGAAGCGATGTTGTCTGTTTTGTTAGAAAAAAATAACCGTGCGCCGCAATTGTCTGCATCGACACCTTTAGCCGAAATTCCAGAAACCGATGCGGCTATTTACAGCGCGTTAGTGTGCGGCGTGCGCGACTATGTCAATAAAAATGGTTTTCGCAGCGTGCTGCTCGGTTTGTCTGGCGGTATTGATTCCGCTTTGGTGTTGGCGATAGCGGTGGACGCACTCGGTGCAGAGCGCGTGGAAGCGGTGATGATGCCGTATCACTACACCGCTTCTATGAGTATGGAAGATGCCGAAGCAGAAGCGCGCGCACTTGGCGTGAGCTATTCAGTCATTCCGATTGAAAAAGCGGTGAATGCGTTTGCTGATATGTTGTCGCCTAGTTTTTCTCATTTGCCTGCGATTGCACACGATACAACCGAGCAAAATTTGCAGGCGCGTTGTCGCGGCGTAACGCTGATGGCGCTGTCGAATCGCAAAGGCAGTTTGGTACTCACCACCGGCAATAAAAGCGAAGTGGCAGTCGGTTATTGCACGCTGTATGGCGATATGGCGGGCGGTTTTGATGTGTTGAAAGATGTGCTGAAAACGCGTGTTTATGCGCTGTGTCGTTATCGCAATAGCATCGCGCCAGTCATTCCGCAGCGTGTGATTGATCGCCCGCCATCGGCAGAATTAGCGCCCGATCAAACCGATCAAGACAATCTGCCCGCTTACGATGTGTTGGATGCCATTTTGCAGCGTTATGTTGAGCAGGATGAAAGCGCGGAAAAAATTATTGCAGCAGGATTTTCGGAACACGATGTGCATCGCGTGATTCGTTTGGTGGATCTCAACGAATACAAACGCAGGCAGGCGGCGATAGGGCCGCGCATCACCGAGCGCGGTTTTGGTCGTGATCGGCGCTACCCGATCACGAATGCGTGGAAAGTGGTGACTTAATCAATCACCGCGATAGCTGAGTGCTTCGTTACCGTAATGTTTGCGTGTATCAAAACCAATTGGCGCTTGGTAACCGAGCAAGCCGGCAGTAGCTATGTTTAACCATGAGCGGCGCTCATTTTCCATATTAGTTTGATATTGGAATGTACCGTCGCTGTTGAGGTGAGGGTAATCAGGGTAGTTGGCTTTTAATACAGCCAAGGCTTTGTCTGACAAATCATCCAATTCCATCAAGTAATAAGCTTGCACCATGACAGCCAGTGCATCGGGCATTGCTGGCGCACCTTGGAAATTCTCAACAACATAACGACCACGGTTTGCTGCTGCCAACCACGCGCCGCGTTTGAATAAATAATTTGCCACATGAATTTCATAACGCGCTAATAAATTGCGTAAAAACACCATACGCTTGCGCGCATCTGGTGCGTATTGGCTGTTGGGGAATCGTGTCAGCAAATCAGAAAATTCGGAGAAAGATTTGCGTGCTGCACCTGGGTCGCGACTAGTCATGTCGGTGGGCATAAAACGCTCTAACACGCCTTGGTTTTCAACAAACGAAGACAAGCCGCGCAAGTAGTAGGCGTAATCCACTTTAGGATGTTGTGGGTGCAAACGAATGAAGCGATCTGCCGCAGCGCCTGCTGCTTCGTGCTCGCCACTTTCGTAGTAGGCATAGATGATGTTCAGCTGCGCTTGTTCGGAGTAAGAACCGAAGGGATAGCGCGCTTCGAGTGCTTGGTAGTACTCGACGGATTTGTCATAGCGGCCGTCGTCCATATTGCTGCTGGCTTTTTGATACAGCTCTGCTTCGGTCATGTTGGGATCAATTTCGGCCTTGTTGCCGGAGCAGGCGGACAATAGCAGGGCGAGCAATAAGGTAGTGGCGATCTTATACATAGGGTCGTCAGGGGTGTCTTTTCAGGAAGCGGCTATTTAACCACACAGCGCTATGGGGGAGTACGGTTCTCTTGCGCGAGCAGCAGGCGAGAGAGGTAGGCCTGCAGCCAGTGGTTATAGAAACCGAGATGGAACGCTGCGATGGCTTGTAGTCGTTCATGCGACAACAGTGGCTCAGAGGCAGTAATTAACTTGAGTTTGTCGTAGTAGCGCGCCAAATCGGGGTCGGTGATTTTGTTTTCGCCACTGGCAACTGAATCGATGTAGCCATCCGGTATTACACGATTCACACCACCCGATGACCAAATGCCGTTGGGATTTTTAGGCATACGCGCCAATAAAGGATCGGTCAACGCTTTGCTGTCGATAGCAATTTTATGGATGCCCATGCAGTAACCGATGATGCCGTCCAGCCCAATGATGGTGACGGCGGGTTGTGCTGCACCTTCGTAGCACCACGGATGATCGGGGAATAGTTTTTGCTGATCGTGGTTCAGCCATGCGTACAGTGATGTCCAGTGATAAATGAAATAGCGTTCACGCGATACATTGTTCAAATTCCACCACATATCAAAATCGGAATTCTTGCCCCAATTTTTGTAGCTGGTTTGCCAAGGGCTATCGAATTGTTGGCTTGATAGCAACAGCATACCCATCAACAGTAAGCGACTGATTTTTTGCGTGAGTGCTTGCGAAGCAATGCTGAGAATAAATAGCAGAGAGCCCAGTGTGGCGATAAAAATATAAAACACTTTTGGTGATGAAACAGTCCACTGCCATGCTTTAAGTAATTCACCAATTTCTTGCAGATACAGTAACAACAAGTAATACACAAAATACGCGAGACATAAACCGATGGCTACGCGCACACCGAGTGATTGTTTTTCTTTTAGCCATACTTGCTGCACAAACAGTATTGCAGCCACTAAATATAATGGCGCATAAAAACGCCCTAGCATGTAGTCGCCGCCAGCCCAAAAAATATAAGCCATCGCGACACATAAACTGATGCTGATCATGCGTTGTACATGGTTGCCAGAGCAGAAGCCTTTGACAGCTGCAAGAAAAATCAACATGGGCGTGATGGGGTCTAGCTGTAGGCTTTTTGACAGGTATATCCAGCCGCGCTCCAAGCGTTCCATCTGGCTTACACCATCAATATTGAGCTTGCCGTAGGCTGTGTTGGGCAGCGGCATGCCGTAATACAGCAGAGAAAACAGCGTCCACAGTGTTAAGGGTGCAGCTAACAGAGTGATGGTAATTATTTTTTGGCGCGTGTTGAGTTGCTGATGGAGTTGCCATGACAAGTGCAGCAGCATGGGCGCGATGAGCGGCAGTGTGTCGTGGCGCGTGATAAGCAGCAGTCCTGCGCTTAATGCGAGCGTGTATTTATCTTGCTGATGTTGATTGCGTAAATACAACAGTGTGAAAGTGGCGAGTAAAAAATAAACCAGCGGATATTCAAGACCGGAGGCCGTGAAATCAAAAAAGCCTTGTGAAAACGATAATAGAAAAACAAACAGCACCCATTGCTGACGGTTTCGCAATCCTTTTGCTGCGACTACTAGCAGCGCGATATGAAAAATAAATGAAAGGCCGATGAGGTTGAGATACAGAGTTTTGCAAAAAATCGTGCTGGCGATAATCAATAAATACCACAGCGGGCTGGTGTAAACCTGTACGCGTTCGTGTGGGTTCCAACGAAACCCATGGCCAGCAAGAAATTGATCAACACTGCGTAAAATAATGAAAGCATCTTCTGCTACCCACGCATTTTTTAAGAACAGCAAAGCAGAGCAGGTGCCGATCAGCACATACAGGGCTTGTTGAATGCGTTTGTCTTGCACAGAAAATGGAATCATTAAAAACCGGAGCTTGGTAGACTAGGCGCGTAAACGCTGCATTTAATCACCGACGACCCTACATCATCAAACATGAGTGAACGCATCCAACAAAAGGCAATTGTCGCTAGCGCACATTCGGGCTTGCGTGTGGATCAGGTGGCGGCGGAATTGTTTGCCGAGTTTTCACGCGCGCGTTTGCAGGCGTGGATTAAATCGGGCGAGTTGTTGGTGGATGGCGCGAGTGTGCGCGCTAAAGACAAAGTGCAGTACGGCAGCGTGATGACTTTGGATGCCGCTGTGCCGCTGAGTGAAAACTGGTCCGCACAAGCAATTGCGCTGGATATCGTCTACCAAGATGACGCACTGTTGGTGATCAACAAACCCGCGGGTTTAGTCGTGCATCCAGGGGCTGGCTCGCCGGATGGCACGATGCTCAACGCGCTGTTGTTTCACGATCCAGAGCTGGCTGCGGTGCCGCGCGCAGGCATTGTGCATCGCTTGGATAAAGACACCACGGGCTTGTTGGTGGTGGCGCGCACGCTGCAAGCGCACACGGAGTTGGTGCGTCAGTTGCAGGCGCGCACCATGAAGCGCGAGTACGAAGCGGTGGTGTGCGGCGTGTTGACGGCGGGCGGCAAAGTGGATGCACCGATTGGTCGCCATCCGCGCGACCGCATCAAAATGGCGGTGGTGGCGCAGGGCAAACCAGCGGTGACGCACTACCGCGTGTTGCAACGCTTTGAAACGCTGACCCATATGCGCTGCCAGTTGGAAACGGGGCGCACGCATCAAATTCGCGTACACATGGCGCATAGCGGTCATCCGCTGTTGGGCGATGCGCTGTACGGCGCGCGTTTGCGTTTGCCCAAGCAAGCCGACGAAGCCACGCGCATCTTGTTGCAACAATTTCCTCGCCAAGCGTTGCATGCGGCGCAGTTGGGATTGATACATCCAGAAAGCGGCGAATACATGCAGTGGCAATGTCCACTGCCGGCGGATATGCAACATCTACTGCAAGTTTTGCGCGATGAGGCGAGTGCAGCATGCTGAATATCATCACGCCCGATTGGCCTGCGCCCGCCAATGTTCGCGCCGCAGTAACAACGCGCACAGGCGGAGTTTCACGCGCGCCTTACGACTGTTTTAATTTGGCGACGCATGTCGATGATGATGTTGCTGCGGTATCCACGAATCGCGCATTGCTCGCACAACATTTATCCCTGCCAGAACAGCCCGTGTGGCTGACGCAAGTGCACGGTGTGGAGGTGTTGCGGCGCACAGGTGAATCTGTTGATTTATCAAAACCTTATGACGCGTGCTACAGCAATCGTGCCAACACCGTTTGCGCGGTGCTGACGGCGGATTGCCTGCCGGTTTTGTTTTGCAGTCGTGATGGAAAAGAAATCGCCGCTGCGCACGCCGGTTGGCGCGGATTGGCGAATGGTGTGCTGGCGGCAACCGTGGCGCAGTTTGCGTGCTCGCCATCAAACATTTATGCGTGGTTGGGGCCCGCCATCGGTCCACAAAGTTTTGAGGTGGGCGACGAAGTGCGGCAAAGTTTTTTTGCGCACTGGCCGAATTGTGATAAGGCAATGATTCAGCAGTGTTTTGTGTCGCAGGGGAATAATCGCTGGCTGTGTGACTTGTATGCATTAGCGCGATTGCAGTTGCACACATTGGGAATTACAGCCATTTACGGTGGCGGCGAAGACACTTATCGCGATGAGGGGCGTTTTTATTCCTACCGCCGTGATAGGAATACTGGGCGCATGGCATCGTTAATCTGGCGCAGCGCATAGCGAGCGTTTTACAGATCGCGCGGAAATAGCCATACTTCGCGTAGGAATCGCATTGAGTGGGATAGGGACACCATGACAGGAGTCTGCCGCGCGTTAAAAAAATATATTTTTTGCTGGTTGTTAGCAGCGCCACTTTTTTGTTTTTTTTCACTGTCAGTTTATGCACAAGCGCCGGTAGTAGAACCTGCTGCTGTGGATAGTCGCACAGGCGTTGCGGATCGTTTATCACTGCTTCCTTACACCAGTACTTTTATCGGCACTTCAGCGCCCACTGCTATTGCGCAAGCGGCGCAGTTGCCCGATACCGACTTTAAACCACTAGGCCACTCCACGCCCTATCTGGCTGCTAAAAAACAGTGGTTTCGCTTTTCTATTCAAAATACATCACTCGTGCAGCGTTCGTTTGTTCTTAATTTAGAACAATCCATGTTGAGCGAAGTAGAACTGCAAGCCAGTATCAATGGTGTTGCTGTGAAGCATGTGTTGACGGGACAAAACTATCCTTATGGCAGTCGTGATATTGATTACGATTTTTTTGCATTTCGTTTGGATGTGCCAGCGGGTAAAACCATGGTAGTCAATTTGTCGATTGACACACCGTTTGCCGCACTATTTATTCCATCGCTCGTTAGCGCGGATCAATTTGCCAAACAAGTCACTTTTGATGGCCGTTTTACCGGTGCCATCATGGGTATGTTATATGCGATGGAATTTTTTCTACTGATTTATATTTTATATGTTCGTAAGTTTGGCTTGGAATTTTTGATGTGGCTGTTTGCTGCAACAAGTATGCTATCTGCCATGAATATGGCGGGTATGGTGCAGCGCTACATTCCAGACGCACACAGTGTGTGGCGCGATATGGCGTTTTTTTGGATACACGCGCTGCAAGGTATGGCTTTTGCAATGTTGTTGTGCGGCTATTATCAAGCGCGCCAAAAATATCCAAAAATGTTCCGCGCCTGCATTGCCTTTGGGTCGGTCAATGTACTCTGTTTGGCTGCTTTGCCATGGCTTTCAGTGAGTTTTATCGCGCAGTTATTGCTGACATCCAATACGCTATTGATGTGTATTAGTTTTGGCTTTGCAATTTGGACGCTCATTTTTAGACGGCAAGAAAAGAAATTATTCAGCGTTGGCTTAATTGCTTTTGTGTTGATGTCGATGATGTCCACCCTCGCGGTACTGGGCGTACCGATGCCACATGTGTTGGGCCGTTATAGCTATGAACTGGGCTTGAGTTTGGAAGTCTCTTTTCTTGTGATTGCGGTGATTATGCGTATCGTCGATTTTGAGCGCGAGCGATCCGCTTCTGTAGCTAAAATGCTAAAACTCAACGCAGACATGGATGCGCGCAGTGAATTTGTCGACCGCGTAACGCACGATATTAAATCGCCGCTCTCGGCTGTGGTGGGTGCGGTGCAATTGCTGCGTGAAACGAGTGCACCGGAAAAGAAAGAAAGTTATTTGAATGTAATACAGCATTCCTGCAATGCGGTTATTGGTATTGTGGACAGTATTTTGAGCTATTCACGACTAAAGTCGGGGCACATGAGTTTGCAACTACAGCCAATGAGCATTCGTGCATTGGTGAGTGAAATAGAAAATGCACTACGGATTGCGCACCGCCAAAAACAGTTAGATTTTATCGTCACCGTAGCGGGTGATGTCTCGCCGCAAGTGATCGCAGATAAAGGTCGTCTGTATCAATTACTCAATAATTTGCTCACCAATGCCTTCAAATTTACGGATCACGGGCGTGTGAGCTTAGATATCAGCGTTGCCGCCAAAGAATTACACCATGTGTCCTTGCGTTTTGTTGTGCGGGATACAGGAATTGGGATGTCGCCTGAATTTTTGGAAAAAGTTTTTGAGCCGTATGCACGCGAGGAAGCGCATGCCGGTTACCGCCCCGGTTTTGGGTTGGGTTTGCCGATTTGCAAGCAAATTGTTGAGCTGATGCACGGCACTATTGAAGTAAGCAGCCAATTGGGTGAGGGCAGTTGTTTTATCGTGACGCTGTCTTTTGATTTACCGCACTAAACGCAAGACCTTGAATGCCGCTGGCTTGAAGTGCTGGCGTGCATCCCCATCATGTGTTCATTGATAAACCGTTTTTGAGGTTGTTCGCATGAGAATTGATAAATTAACCAGCCAACTACAAAACGCCCTGTCCGATGCACAATCATTGGCAGTGGGGCGCGATCATACGCAAATAACACCTTTGCACTTGTTGCAAGCCCTGTTGGATCAGCAGGGTGGCAGCGTAGCGCCTCTGCTGCGCAAAGCGCGGTTTGATTTAGCGGGATTGCGCCGTGCGGTAGACGATGAGTTACAAAAACAAGCGACTGTCAGCAGTCCAACGGGCGATGTCGCAATGTCGCAGGAGTTGGTGAAACTGCTCAATTTGGCGGACAAATACGCGCAGCAGCAGGGTGATCAATACATCGCCAGCGAAGCGGTATTGCTGGCTGCCGCGCAAGACAGCGGCGCGTTGGGTGTGCTGCTGAAAAAGTTTGGACAAGTTGCACAGTTGCAGCAGGCTGTTGCTGAGTTGCGCGCAGGGCAATCGGTGGATGACCCGAATGCGGAAAGTGCGCGCCAAGCGCTCGACAAATACACCATCGACATGACCGAGCGCGCGGAAAGCGGCAAGCTCGACCCCGTGATTGGTCGCGATGATGAAATTCGTCGCACCATTCAAGTGTTGCAGCGCCGCACCAAAAATAATCCCGTATTAATTGGTGAGCCGGGCGTGGGCAAAACCGCCATCGTGGAAGGTTTAGCGCAGCGCATTGTGAATGGTGAAGTGCCGGAAGGTTTGAAAAATAAACGCTTGTTGTCACTGGATTTGGGCGCGCTGCTCGCGGGCGCAAAGTTTCGCGGCGATTTTGAAGAACGCTTAAAAGCTGTTTTGAATGAATTGGCGAAGCAAGAAGGCAATGTCATTTTGTTTATCGACGAATTGCACACCATGGTCGGCGCAGGCAAAGCCGAAGGCGCGATGGACGCGGGCAATATGTTGAAGCCTGCGCTGGCGCGCGGCGAGCTGCACTGCGTGGGTGCGACTACGCTGGACGAATATCGTCAATTTATTGAAAAAGACGCAGCGCTGGAGCGCCGTTTCCAAAAAGTCATCGTCGATCAACCGTCGGAAGAAGACACCATCGCCATTTTGCGCGGCTTAAAAGAGCGTTACGAAGTGCATCACGGTGTGGATATCACCGACAGCGCCATTATAGCTGCTGCCAAATTGTCGCAGCGTTACATCACGGATCGCCAGTTGCCGGATAAAGCTATCGACTTGATTGATGAAGCGGCATCGCGCATCCGTATGGAAATTGATTCCAAACCAGAGGAGATGGATAAATTAGAGCGCCGCTTAATTCAATTAAAAATTCAGCGTGAAGCGGTGAAAAAAGACGATGACGAATCCGCTAAAAAATCGCTGGAAATTCTCAACGAGCAAATCACAAAAGTTGAAAAAGAATACGCAGATTTAGAAGAAATCTGGAAAGCAGAAAAAGCCTCGTTGATGGGCTCGCAGCAAATCAAGGCAGATTTGGAAAAGGCGCGCATTGATATGGATGCCGCACGCCGCGCCGGTGATCTCACGCGTATGTCTGAGCTGCAATACGGCGTGATTCCTGCGCTGGAAAAACAGCTTGCATCAGCCGATCAAACACAGCCGGTAGAAACGCAGTTGTTGCGCAATCGCGTAACCGATGAAGAAATTGCGGAAGTGGTGTCCAAGTGGACCGGTATTCCTGTTTCAAAAATGCTAGAAGGCGAGCGCGATAAATTGTTGCGTATGGAAGAGGCGCTACATAAACGCGTGGTCGGGCAAAAAGAAGCGGTAGTTGCTGTGTCCAATGCTGTGCGCCGCTCGCGTGCAGGGCTTTCTGATCCTAATCGTCCTAACGGTTCCTTTTTATTTTTAGGGCCAACGGGCGTTGGTAAAACAGAATTGTGCAAAGCCTTGGCGATGTTTTTATTCGACACGGAAGACGCGATGGTGCGCCTCGATATGTCGGAGTTTATGGAAAAACATTCTGTCGCGCGTTTAATCGGTGCGCCTCCTGGCTATGTCGGTCACGAAGAGGGTGGCTATTTAACCGAAGCAGTGCGCCGCAAACCGTATTCGGTTTTGTTGCTGGACGAAGTGGAAAAAGCGCATCCCGATGTGTTCAATATTTTGTTGCAAGTGTTGGATGATGGTCGCTTGACCGATAGCCAAGGCCGCACGGTGGATTTTCGCAATACCGTGGTAGTGATGACCTCCAACTTAGGTTCTGATCGCATTCAAGATTTGGCGCACGATCGCTCGTTTGATTCAGTGAGTTTTGATGGTTTGGAATTGCAAGACGATTCCACACGCAATGAAAATCGCTACGAAGCAATGAAAGCAGCGGTGATGGAAGTGGTCGGTGGGCATTTTCGTCCAGAGTTCATCAACCGTATTGATGAAGTGGTGGTGTTTCATCCGCTGGGCAAAGAACAAATTCGCAATATCGCTGATATTCAATTGGCGTTGTTGCGCAAGCGTTTGCATGAACGCGAAATGGCGATTTCGTTCAGCGATGGTGTGATGCAGGAATTGGTCGAAGTGGGCTTTGATCCTGTGTACGGTGCGCGTCCATTGAAACGCGCTATCCAACAGTTGATTGAAAATCCGCTGGCGAATGAAATTCTTGCAGGGCATTTTGCAGCAGGCGACACCATCGTGGCTGATTTGTCGGCAGAGGGGCGCGCGGTGTTTGTCAAAGGCGTTGCGGCATAGTCGGCGAGCGCGTACTGTTGGCGCCTGTTTTTCGGTGGTGTGGTCTTTATGTCAGCAATGTTTGATCAGAATTTATTTGCACAAAGTGCAGAAGCGATTGCCGCAGCCAGCCGCGTGATTTATCAGCGCGGTTGGTCGCCTGCGACATCCAGCAATTATTCCGTGCGTTTAGATACAAATAGCTGCGCCGTCACGGTGTCAGGCAAACATAAAGGCGAGTTGACCGCCGACGATGTGATGGTGGTCGATATGGAAGGCCGCCCTCTGGTCGATAAAAAACCTTCCGCTGAAACGCTATTGCACACACAGTTGTATCAACGCGATGCAGATATTGGCGCGGTGTTGCATACGCATTCGGTGAATGCCACGGTGTTGACGATGGAACAGCCGAGTATGGATACCTTAGTGCTGCGCGGTTACGAATTATTAAAAGCCTTTGAAGGCGTGAAAACACACAACACAGAAATGCATATTCCTGTTTTTGAAAACACGCAGGACATGGTGGAGCTTTCTCGTCGTGTGGAAAAGCGTATGCAACGAGAAGGCACAGGTGTTGCGTATTTAATTCGCGGCCACGGGCTTTACACTTGGGCTGAAAATTTAACCGCATGTATGCGCCATTTGGAAGCGCTAGAATTTTTGTTAGATTGTGAATGGAAGCGCCTTCAGGCGCGTGCGCGATAGGTGCAGTAATGAGTGAATTGATTGTTTATAGCGAAACCGGCGAACGAAAATTGCAAACGCGCGATCCATCTTTAATCGCAGAAAATTTGCATGCTGCTGGTATTCGTTTTGAACAGTGGCAGCCTAGTGAACCCGTGAAGGCCGGCGATAGCCAAGAAGCGATTTTGCAGGCTTATCAAAAAGATGTAGAAAACATCGTTGCGGAATGCGGTTTTGTGACGGTAGATGTCATCAGTATCGATAGCCGTAATCCCAATAAACAAGCCTTGCGCGAAAAGTTTTTGAGTGAACATATCCACACGGAAGATGAGGTGCGTTTTTTTGTCGATGGCTGCGGACTTTTTTATCTACACATTGGTAATCAGGTTTACAGCGTGCTGTGTGAGAAGGGTGATTTTCTCAGTGTGCCTGCCAACACCAAGCATTGGTTTGATTTAGGCGCAGAGCCTGAGCTGGCGGCTATTCGCTTTTTTAATAATGTAGAAGGTTGGGTGGCACATTACAGCGGTGATGAAATCGCTAAACAATTTCCCAAGTTGGATGATTGATACATGACCGCTGTAAAAGCTATTTTGACGGATATTGAAGGCACAACCAGTTCCATCAGTTTTGTGCGCGATGTGCTGTTTCCTTATGCGGCGCAACACCTGTCTATGTTTGTACGCGCGAATGCGAAAAATCCAGCAGTGCTGGAGCAGATGAATGCTGTCGCCAAAGACATTGGCGTAGCAGAAACAAACTACGAAGCTATTATTGCTGCGTTATTGCAATGGATTGCGGAAGATCGCAAGGCGACACCTTTAAAAGCTTTGCAGGGAATGTTGTGGGAGCATGGCTATAAAAATCGAGATTACAGCGCGCATGTGTATGAAGATGCTTTCAAGCAATTAAATGCGTGGCATGCAGCGGGAATGCCGCTGTATGTGTATTCCAGTGGTTCTATTCAGGCGCAGAAGTTATTTTTTGGCTATAGCGAATTTGGTGATATGACACCACTGTTCACGGATTACTTTGATACAACGAGTGGTGCAAAGCAGGAACAGGCCTCGTATCAGCGCATTGCACAAGCTATTGCTTTGCCACCGGAAAATATTTTGTTTCTCTCTGATATTGCTGCTGAGTTAGATGCTGCCAAAGCGGCGGGCATGCAAACTGCGTGGCTGGTGCGCCCACAAGATAATGCCGCTGATGCTGCAGCAATCAAAGCCTCCACGCATAAAGCAGTGCGCGATTTTTCTGAAATTATTTTTGAGCGATAGCTTGTTTAGGGTTGTGGATTGCGCAGCCGTTCAATAACCGATTCAGGCAGAACAACCAAAGGACAGCTACTTTGATTGCCAGACGCTTGTGCGGTGTGATCAAGTAAACGCCGGTGCACATCAGCGAGTTCTTTATCGAATCCTCCAGTATTGATGCGCCAAATGGCGAGCAGGCGTGCGGTGCTAAAAAGTGGTTCGCTCTGCGTGATTAAACGCAGCGTATCGTAGTAACGCGCAATCACAGGGTCACTGATGCGATTGTCATTGTGCAACACACTGTCGCAATAACCTTCTGGAACCAATCGTAAAAAATGCCCGGCGCGCCAATTTTTTTGAGATGGGTTGTGCGGCATGCGCGCCAGTAGTGGGTTGGTGATGCCGAGTAAATCCACCACGGTTTTTTCTGTGCCTACGCAGTAACCGTGCATACCGACTGTATTGCTCGCGGCAACAGAAATATTCTGTTTGTTTTGCTCAAGGCCATCTTGGCACCAACCAAAATCTAAAATTGGATCTTCCCTGTCGTTGATAACGCGATGTTGCCAGTAGCGCGTAAAGCGCGTGAACCAAAAAAAGAAATAGCGCTCTTGTGTGATGCCGTCAGCGCTATCGCCCATGCGAAACGGCTCTGCGCCCCAATAAAAAGGTGTGGCAATGGGCGGTTTCCAGAGATAACTGCTGATGCCCGCAATAACAACAAAGCTCGTTGTAAGAAGGCTAAAACGCCACTTATCGTTTACATGATGATTGATGGTGTTTTGTATAGCGCGCAGCAGCACAATCATGCACAGCAAATAATCCCAGCCAAAAAAACGCCCACGCATAAAGTCGCCGCCTATCCACACAACATAGGCTAAATGCAGCACTACACCTGCAGTGATTAAGCGCAGGCGTGAGTCGCGATTAAAAATACCCGTCAATACACCTGCGCACAAAACTGCGATGCTGATGAAGTCGCGTAAAACGGAGGTAGAAAAATAAGTGATGCCGCGTTGTAGCAGTAATTCACGCGGAATAACGCCGCTGAGCTTGGCATAAGCTGTGTTGGGAAAAGGAAATCCGTAATAAATCAGGGCAAAGGCTGTCCACGCCGTTAAAGGTAGTAGTGCAGCGAGCAGTAGGGATTTGCTGCGCGTGCCGTGTTGCCAGGCGCAATGTGCGAGCAGCGGGAGAGTAAACAATAATGCATCGTGTCGAGTGATTAGCAATAAACCAATAGCGATACCGATGTAGAGCGTGCGTTTTTCCGGGGTCAGTACATCATCCAAATAAAAACGAACAACAAAAGTTAACAGACAGTAAACAAGAGGGTTTTCTAAGCCAGATGTGGTGAAATCAAAATAAGCTTGTGAGCAAACCAACATCAATACAGCGAATAGCCACAGGCGTATATCGGGCAAAATTTTGCGTAAATTTAACAGCAATAAAACATTACAGATTGTGCTGAGAATAATGCTGTTCAAGTAGTGATCGCGGTGCAGCCATCCCATGCCGGCGAGCAGCCAGTACCACAACGGACAAGTGAATACTTGTACGCGCTCGAAGAGGTTCCAACGAGGGCCGTTGCCGCTGAGTAATTGATCGAGACTGCGGAATATGATGTAGGCGTCATCGCTCACCCATGCGTTCTTAAAAAACACAAATCCGTAGAGCGCGCAGCCAATAAAGAAAAATAGGCGGGGATTTCGTAAAAAAAGCACAGAATTGTCCTTGACCCGTGTGGGGCAGCTTTATAACATACGCGGCCTCGCAAGAGACCGTTCCGGCTTAGCTCAGCGGTAGAGCAGTTGACTGTTAATCAATTGGTCGGTGGTTCGATCCCACCAGCCGGAGCCATATTGATGGGGCACTTGATCTCCCTTAGGGGAAAATGGGTGCCCTTTTTTTTAACCGTATAGTTCTACAACAGTTACATGGCAAGGTAGCTCAGCAGGTTAGAGCACAACACTCATAATGTTGGGGTCCCCAGTTCGATTCTGGGCCTTGCTACCATATTCCTCCCTAGGCTGATGGCGTTGCGCAGATGACATCAGAATTACCCAAGCCAGATCACAAGCCCTTTGTCGTCGAGTCGCGCTTTGCGCCGGCTGGCGATCAGCCGTCGGCGATCAATACTTTGGTAACAGGCATTGAATCGGGCTTGATGTCACAAACCCTGCTCGGTGTAACGGGTTCCGGCAAAACTTTCACCATCGCCAATGTGATTGAGCGCCTGCAGCGCCCGACAATCGTACTCGCACCCAATCGCACGCTGGCCGCGCAACTGTACGGCGAATTCCGCGAATTTTTTCCGCACAACGCGGTGGAATATTTCGTTTCGTATTACGACTACTATCAGCCAGAAGCCTATGTGCCTTCTTCCGATACTTTTATCGAGAAAGATGCCTCGGTAAACGAGCATATCGAGCAGATGCGTTTGTCGGCGACAAAGGCTTTGCTAGAACGCTCGGATGTCATCGTTGTCGCTACCGTTTCTTCGATTTACGGTTTGGGTGATCCTGAACAATATTTCAGCATGGTGTTGCATTTAAGTCGTGGCGATCGCATTGATCAGCGCGAATTGTTGCGCAAATTGGCAGAGTTGCAATACCGCCGCAATGACATTGATTTTCAACGCGCCACTTATCGCTGTCGTGGCGATGTGATTGATATTTATCCGGCGGATTCCGATATGGAAGCGGTGCGCATTACTTTGTTCGATGAGGAAGTGGAAAGCATTTCTGCGTTTGATCCTTTGACGGGACAAATGCTGCGCAAAATGCCACGCGTGACGATTTTTCCTAAGAGTCACTATGTCACACCGCGCGATACGGTGTTGTCGCGCATTGACGATATCAAAGAAGAATTGCGTGATCGTTTGGCGCAGTTTCGCAGCATGGAAAAACATGTGGAATTGCAGCGTTTAGAACAGCGCGTTAACTACGATATCGAAATGATTGTCGAGCTGGGTTATTGCAACGGCATCGAAAATTATTCGCGCTATTTATCGGGGCGTGCACCGGGTGAGCCGCCGCCGACTTTATTTGATTATTTGCCGAATAACGCGCTGTTGGTGATCGATGAATCGCATGTCACCATTCCGCAACTCGGCGCGATGTATAAAGGCGATCGCTCACGCAAAGAAACACTGGTGGAATACGGTTTTCGTTTGCCTTCCGCACTCGATAATCGCCCTATGCGTTTTGATGAGTGGGAAAAAATCGCACCGCAGATGATTTATGTGTCGGCCACACCTGGCACTTATGAAGCAGCAAACAGCGGGCAGGTGGCAGAGCAGGTTGTGCGGCCTACCGGTTTGGTCGATCCTGAAATTGAAGTGCGCCCAGCCACGACGCAAGTAGATGATTTGTTGTCGGAAATTCGTTTGCGCGTGACAGAAAAAGATCGCGTGTTAGTCACCACGCTCACTAAACGCATGTCGGAAGATTTAACCGATTATTTGATGGATCACGGCGTGAAAGTGCGCTATTTACATTCGGATATTGATACGGTGGAGCGCGTCGAAATCATCCGCGATTTGCGCCTCGGTGAGTTTGATGTCTTGGTGGGTATCAACTTGCTGCGAGAAGGCTTGGATATGCCAGAAGTGTCGCTGGTGGCGATACTCGATGCAGACAAAGAAGGTTTTTTGCGTTCAGAACGCTCGCTGATTCAAACCATCGGTCGTGCAGCGCGCAATCTCAAAGGTAAAGCCATTTTGTACGCGGATAAAATTACCGGCTCTATGCAGCGCGCGATGGATGAAACGGATCGTCGTCGCACTAAGCAAATACAGTTCAACGCCGATCACGGCATCGTGCCGCAGGGTGTTAAAAAGTCGGTGGTTGATATCATGGAAGGCGCAGTGCCTGGTGCGCGCAGCAAGAGCAAAAAACGCGAGCAGAAAGTGGCGGAGAGTCGCGGTAAGTACAGCGTCAATCTGGAAGAAATGTCATTGGATCAAATGACAAAAACCATTCAGCAGTTAGAAAAGAAAATGTTGCAGCATGCCAAGAATTTAGAGTTTGAAGAGGCGGCTGCCGTGCGCGATGAGATGGCGAGAGTGCGTGAGCGTGCTTTCAAATAAGGTTTTCACGAGGTTGTTATGAATAAGAGAGTAGTAGCGGCATGGACGGTATTTCTGGCAAGTTTGCTGGCTTGGCTTCCCTCTAGCTCCATCATCAAACTCATCATCGAAAACGATCCAGTGGTGTTAGGGCGTTATTCCGTCGGTCATTTCGGTGCCTTGTTATTGCTGACCATTGTTTTGTGGATTGCGGCGGCGGTTTTATTTTCAACGCGAAAAAAATCGGTAGGTGAAACAATTTTTGCGTTGGTGATGGTGTATTTATCAGCAGGGCTCAGCAGTTTTGTGTTGGTGGTTGGCTCAGGCATGATCAATAAACCGCGTTTCGTCGAGCAGCCGATCAGTGGTGTAGATCCCGATACCGGCATTGTGTTGAGTGGCATCGTGCGCCATCGTCCACCGAATGAGCGTTTTGATTTATTGCAAAAAGATGTGCCGGAACAAATGCGTTCTTACCCGAATGCGCCAGCGGGTTATCCCGAATTTCCTTTGGTTTTGACCAGCGATGCACGCGGCTATCGCAATCACGATGCACTGCAAAAATATGATGTGGTGGCGGTAGGTGATTCTTTCGTCGCCGGCTCGCATGTGTCAGACAATCAAGCGTGGGTGGATTTACTGCGTCAGCGCACAGGAAAAACAATTTACAACTTAGGTGTTTCCGGTTCGGATCCGCTGACTTATTTGAATAATTTCATCACTGTCGGTCGCGCGTTTAAACCAAAAACGGTGTTAGTAATGTTGTACGAAGGCAATGATTTTCGCGATGCACCGCCTGTGCCGACAGCAGCAAATACAGCATCAGTGCCTGCTACAGAAAATCGTTCGCAAAGTCTTGGTTTTTATGCCAAAGCCTCGCCGGTAACGAAAGGTTTGCGTCGTTTAGCGACAGAAACTTTAGCGGCAGTGGGCGCTGATTCGCCGGTATCGGGCTATGCCGAACAAGTGGGTTTTATGCCTGTGATGGTGGAAGCCAATGGCACAAAACACGCATACAGTTTTGAGCCTAAACGATTGCGCTATTTGGTCGATGCGAGTGAACAGGAATTTGCTGCGTCCAGTGACTGGAGCAATGTGCGCGATGTGTTGGATCGCTTTGTGCTGTTATCGAAGAAAGACGGTTTTCGTTTGATTTTTGTGTATGCGCCCAGCACGCCGCATGTGATTTTCCCACTGGTAGAAAAAAACATTCCTGCGCAACAGCTGTTAAATTTCGTCAACATCGGTAGAAAAAAACCAGTGGAGGTGGATGCAAATACTTATAAACAGCAAGTATTTGCGCGTCTTGATGCCAATGAAAACACTTGGAAACAGTGGTGTGCAGCGCAGTCGATCGAGTGCATCAGCACCACCAAGGCATTGCAGCAGGCAGCGGCAAAGCAGCAGGTGTATTACAGCTACGATCAACATTGGACACCGCAAGGTAATGCGGTTACTGCACAGGTCATTGAGGATTATTTGCGGGCTTTCCCCAGAGAGTTGTTTTAGCCACTGGTGTAAAATACCAGCCCCCTTGTTGGGTTGAGTCGAGGTGGCGCCGTGGCCAAAACACTGTATGACAAATTGTGGGATATGCACCTCGTGCAGCAGCGCGATGATGGCACCGCACTGATCTATATCGATTGCCAATTGCTGCATGAAGTGACTTCGCCGCAGGCGTTTGATGGTCTGCGTATGGCTGGGCGTAAGCCTTGGCGTTTGGATGGCAGCATCGCAACGCCCGACCACAATGTACCGACTACCACCAAAGAACGCGCTGCGGGGGTGGCGGGCATCGAAGACGAAACATCGCGCATCCAAGTGCAAACACTGGATAGCAACTGCGATAGTTTTGGTATCACTGAATTCAAAATCAACGATGCACGCCAAGGCATCGTGCATGTGGTCGGCCCAGAAACAGGCGCAACGCTTCCAGGTATGACGATTGTTTGCGGTGATTCGCACACATCCACGCACGGCGCGCTCGGCGCGCTGGCACACGGCATCGGCACTTCTGAAGTGGAGCATGTGCTTGCCACGCAATGTTTGATTCAGAAAAAAATGAAAAACATGCTGGTAAAAATTGACGGCAAATTGCGCGCCGGTGTCACAGCAAAAGATGTGGTGCTCGCGGTGATTGGAAAAATCGGCACGGCAGGCGGCACAGGTTACGCAATCGAATTTGGCGGCGATGTCATGCGCGCGATGTCGATGGAAGGCCGCATGACCGTGTGCAATATGGCGATAGAAGCGGGTGCGCGCGCGGGCATGGTGGCGGTGGATGACATCACCATCGAATATGTGCGCGGCCGCACTTATGCGCCGAAAGCAGAACACTGGGATGCCGCCGTTGCTGCGTGGCGCGATTTGCACAGCGATGACAGCGCGCATTTTGATGCCGTTGTTGAATTGCGCGGCGAAGACATCAAGCCGCAAGTGAGCTGGGGGACTTCGCCAGAAATGGTGTTGCCGATTGATGCTGCGGTGCCCGATCCTGCGCGTGAAACTGATGCAGTGAAACGCGAAGGCTACGAACGCGCATTGCAGTACATGGGCTTGCGTGCGAATCAGGCGATTACTTCGATCAAATTGGATCGCGTGTTTATCGGCTCATGCACCAATTCACGCATTGAAGATTTGCGCGAAGCGGCGCGTGTGGCAGATGGTCGCAAAGTGGCAGCCAATGTGAAGCAAGTGTTGGTGGTGCCTGGGTCGCAGCAAGTAAAAAAACAAGCGGAAGCGGAAGGCTTGGATAAAATTTTTATCGCCGCTGGTATGGAGTGGCGCGAGCCTGGATGCTCGATGTGTTTGGCAATGAACGCTGATCGTTTGGGCAATGGTGAGCACTGCGCGTCTACTTCGAATCGCAATTTTGAAGGGCGACAGGGTTTTGGTGGTCGCACGCATTTGGTGAGCCCAGCAATGGCTGCTGCTGCTGCTGTTGCCGGACATTTTGTCGATGTGCGCGAATTGTTGGGAGAAGCATCATGAAGCCGTTTACAAAACATATCGGTTTGGCTGCGCCGATGGATCGCGCCAATGTCGATACAGACATGATCATTCCTAAACAATTTTTGAAATCAATTCATCGCACCGGTTTTGGCCCCAACTTGTTTGATGAACTGCGTTATTTGGATGTCGGTCAGCCCGGCATGGATAACAGCAAGCGTCCGCTGAATACAGATTTCCCTTTGAATCAAGCGCGTTATCAGGGGGCGTCGGTTTTATTGGCGCGCGAAAACTTTGGTTGTGGCTCTTCGCGCGAACACGCGCCGTGGGCGTTGGAAGATTTTGGTTTCCGCTCGGTGATCGCGCCGAGTTTTGCCGATATCTTTTTCAACAACTGTTTCAAAAATGGCATGCTGCCTATCGTGCTGTCGCATGAAGTAGTCGGTCAGTTGTTTGATGAAATGTATGCGCAAGAAAGCTATCAACTGACGATTGATTTGCCAGCGCAAAAAGTGATCACGCCCTCAGGACAATCTTTTGCTTTTGAAGTAGACGCTTTCCGCAAACATTGTTTGCTGAATGGGTTGGATGATATTGGTTTGACGCTGCAAGCGGCCGATGCGATTCGCGCATTTGAGACGAAGCACAAACAATCATCGCCGTGGTTGTTTGGTCGTTGGTAGTCATTGCGGAATTGATGAAAATTAAAAAGTTTCGAGGTTGTGATGAGTAAAAAAGTTTTAGTGTTGCCCGGTGATGGTATTGGCCCAGAAATTGTTGAACAAGCTGTTGCAGTTTTAGATGTCGCCAACAAAAAGTTTTCCTTGGGTTTGCAGTGGGAGCAGGGCTTGTTGGGTGGTGCAGCGATTGATGCGCACGGCGTTCCCTATCCTGAAGTAACGCACGAGCAAGCCATTAAAGCGGATGCAATTTTGTTGGGCGCAGTTGGCGGTCCGAAATGGGATCAGCTGGATACTGCTATTCGCCCAGAGAAAGGCCTGCTGGCGATTCGCTCTAAATTAGGATTGTTTGGCAATTTGCGTCCGGCGATTTTGTATCCGCAATTGGCGGAAGCTTCGTCGCTCAAGCCGGAAATTGTTGCCGGTTTGGATATTTTGATCGTGCGCGAATTAACCGGCGGTTTGTATTTCGGTGCGCCGCGCGGTGTGCGCGTGTTGGAAAACGGTGAGCGCGAAGGCTACAACTCGGCGGTGTACCGCGAGAGTGAAATCGAACGCATCGGCAAACTCGCTTTTGAATTGGCGCGCAAACGCGGTAAAAAATTGTGCTCGATCGATAAAGCCAATGTGTTGGAAGTGACGGTGTTGTGGCGCGAAGTGATGGAGCGCATCGGCAAAAATTATCCCGATGTGCAGTTGTCGCACATGTATGTCGATAACGCAGCCATGCAATTAGTGCGCGCACCAAAACAATTTGATGTGATGGTAACGGGCAATATGTTCGGCGATATTTTGTCGGACGAAGCGGCAATGTTGACTGGCTCTATCGGTATGTTGCCTTCAGCGTCTTTGGATGTGAATGGCAAAGGCCTGTACGAGCCCTGCCACGGTTCTGCGCCGGATATTGCAGGGCAGGGCGTTGCCAATCCGCTGGCGACTATTTTGTCGGTGGCGATGATGTTGCGTTATTCCTTGGCTGCACCCGCCGCCGCCGATGCCATTGAGCAAGCTGTAGGCAAAGTGCTGGATCAGGGCTTGCGCACCGCCGATATCATGAGCGATGGCATGCAAAAAGTTGGCACAAAAACGATGGGCGAAGCCGTCGTGGCTGCGCTGGCTTGAGCTACAATTTTTGACAGAAAGAACACAACAGTAAGGGTGATGTGATGAACAAAGTAGGATTTGTTGGTTGGCGCGGTATGGTTGGCTCGGTGCTGATGCAGCGCATGCAAGAAGAAGGCGATTTTGCTGATATCCATCCGTATTTCTTTACCACCTCACAGGTGGGTCAAGCGAGCCCTGCGGTTGGGCAATCCACTAGCCCGCTGTTGGATGCAAACAATATTGATGCGCTGAGGGAGATGGATGTCATCCTCACATGCCAAGGCGGCGATTACACCAAGGCTGTTTTCCCGAAACTGGAAGCGGCTGGTTGGAAAGGCTATTGGATTGATGCCGCCTCCGCGCTGCGTATGGACCCTGATGCCGTGGTGGTGTTGGATCCTGTCAACAAGCATGTGATCGAGCGAGCACTGGATCACGGTCAGCGCAAATTTATCGGTGGCAACTGCACAGTCAGCTTGATGTTGATGGCGCTGAACGGTCTGTTCCGTGAAGGCTTGATTGAGTGGGTTTCATCCATGACTTATCAAGCGGCTTCCGGCGCTGGCGCACAAAACATGCGCGAGTTGCTGAAACAGATGCAAGTGCTGGGTAATGCCGTGGCTGACGATATCGCTAATCCTGCAACGGCTATTCTGGATATTGATCGCAAAGCGATTGCTGCGATGCGCTCCAGCAGTTTTCCTACGCAGCAATTTGGTGTGCCGCTGGCGGGTAGTTTGATTCCTTGGATCGACACCCAGCTTGAGAACGGTCAGAGCCGTGAAGAGTGGAAAGGGCAGGCTGAGACTAACAAGATCCTCGGTTTGGACGGCAAAGACATCGTGCCGATTGACGGTCTGTGCGTGCGCATCGGCGCCATGCGCTGTCACAGCCAAGCGCTGACCATCAAGCTGAAAAAGCATGTCTCGCCGGTGGAGGTGGAAGCGATTCTCGCCGGTGCTAACGATTGGGTGAAAGTCGTGCCTAACGAGAAGCCGCTGACCGTGCAAGAGCTCACGCCGACGGCTGTTACCGGCACTTTGTCAGTTCCTGTGGGCAGAATTCGCAGCATGAGCATGGGTAAGGAGTACCTGTCAGCCTTTACCGTGGGTGACCAGCTGCTGTGGGGTGCCGCCGAGCCTGTGCGTCGTATGTTGCGCATTCTTGTTGAAAGCTAAATGTTGTTAAAAGCCAAGTATTGCTGAAAGCTCGATGTTTTATTCTGTGACTCACTCGGCAGATTTTGGATAAAAGTCCATAACTGCCAGTGGGTTACAGAGTTAACTGAATCCTTATTCTAGTTTTTTCCTCTCCTATCCTGTAAAGTCGACCACGCTTGGTGTACTTGCGGTATATCTCGATGTTGCCCCAGCGTAGGCTGAGGGCGGTTCAAGTCTCAATTAAACGAATAAAAAAAGGGCACTTTTATGGATCGTAAACTGGCCATTGCACTTTCATCCTTCCTTGGTAGCACTGTTTTAGGTAATGCCTATGCCATCGGTTTGGGTGATATCAAGTTGCAAAGTGCTCTGAATGAGCCGCTGCGAGCAGAAATCAAACTGGTTCAAGTCAATGACTTGTCAGAAAACCAAATCATGGTGAATCTGGCGCCAGCAGAAGATTTTGCCAATGCCCGCGTAGAAATGGATCAATTTCTCAATACGCTGCGTTTTCATTTAGATCTGGCAGACCCATCGAATCCTAAAGTGGTTGTCACCACGCGGCAGCCTATTCGTGAACCTTTCTTAAATTTCTTGGTGGAAATTAACTGGCCAAGTGGTCGCTTGTTACGCGAATACACTTTGCTGATGGATTTGCCGACTTATTCACAAAGCCCTACAGATTTTAGTTATGAAGCGCCGGTGAGCGAAAGCTTTGATGAGCTGCCGCCAGAGCCACAACAAGCGGTTGAACCAAAACCTCAGCCGGTTATGGCTTTTGAACCGACTGTGGCTGCAGCGCCTACTCCCAAGGCCAAAAAACAAGAAGCGCCGCCAGCGGCCAAAGAACCAGAAGCGAAACCTGCTGAGCAGCCTAAGCCAGTCGAGCAGCCTAAACCTGAGCCTGTGGCAGAAAAGCCAGCGGCAGCTGAGTCCTCTGCTGGTTCGTACGGCCCAACCAAAACCAATGACACCTTATGGCGTATTGCGCGCAGCGTACACGGCAAGGGCAGCATTCATCAGAAATTGCTGGCTATTCAGCGACTGAACCCAGAAGCTTTCAACAAAAACAATGTCAACTTGTTGAAAGTGGGCAAGGTGCTTCGCCTGCCTAGCCAAGAAGAAGTTGCCAGCTTGGGTCGTGCCGAAGCTTTCGCAAAAATGAAGGAGCAAGAAGATGCATGGCGCTCCGGCGTTAGCTTGCCACCACCAGCTGGCGCACAAGTTGATGCCACAGGGCGCACACAACAAGAGCCCGCTGCTCCAGCCCAAGATGAAGGACAGTTGAAGCTGGCAACGCCTACACCGGCGAGTGATAGCACCCAAGCAACGCAAGGGGCAGGTGACCAGCAGAATGCCTCAGAACTCCAAACGCTACAGAACGATCTGGCTGTTGGCATGGAAGAGTTAAACCGTGTGCAGCGTGAAAACCAAGATGTCACTTCGCGTATCAAAGATGTTGATGCGCAAAAAGCCAATGCCGATAAGCTTTTAGAGTTGCAAAGTGGTGAGCTGGCTGCGCTACAAGCGAAACTAGCCGCAGAGCAACAGGCTAAAGCGCAAGCAGATGCTCTCGCCGCTGAACAACAAGCCAAAGCACAAGCAGATGCTCTTGCCGCTGAACAACAAGCCAAAGCACAAGCAGATGCTCTTGCCGCTGAGCAACAGGCAAAAGCCGAGGCAGAGGCTCAAGCCGCAGCCCAGCAGCAAGCAGCAGTAGCTCAACCCGAAGCACAGCCTGCTGCTGACGCACAGCAGCCAGCACCAGAAGCGACACCTGCCGAGCCACAGCAACAACCGGTGGCGGCTGAGCCAGCCCCAGCTCCTGCTGTTGTAGAGCAGCCTAAGCCAGCTGAACCGGAGCCAGTTGCTAAAGAGCAGAAAGCGCCGGCTGCGGTTGAGCCATCGCTTATTGATCAAGTGATGAATAGCCCAGCGGTCCTCGGCGGCATAGCGTTTATCGTTATGTTGCTGGGATTGATTGGTTATCGCAGACGGGCAACGCGCCAAGAAGAAGTGGAGCCACTTGAAGAAGCGTTCGTGCCAGACAGTATGTCCGCCGAAGAGGAACAGGAAGAAGCGGCCGAATGGCAAGAATCTGAGGTGGAAGAAGCGTCGCCTGTGGCTGTTGATGAGCAAACTGCAGCAGAGCAAACACTCGATACCGAGGCCGCACCCGAAGTAAAGGCTGAGTCAGGTGATGTGCTGGGCGAAGCAGATATCTACATTTCTTTTGGCAACTTTGAGAAGGGTGAGGCTCTGTTGAATACGGCCATCACCGCAGAGCCTACACGCAGCGACTACCGCTTAAAACTGCTGGAGCTGTACAAAGAAACCGGTAAGTTGGCTGCATTTGATGAAGCCTACAAAGCGCTTATCGAGTTGGATGACGACGCAGCTATTGCAAAAGCGGGGACACTGCGTGCCGCCATTCCGAGTGCTGCAGCCACACCGTTTGCGTTTGGTGTGACTTCCGCTGCAGAAGCGGCAGGTATCAGTGATGAGCCAGAGTTTGGTCTTGACTTTGATCTTGATGCGCAAGAAACCGTGCTTGAAACGGATTTGCACAGCGCAGAAACCCCGATGCTGGATGATAGTGCGCTCGATTTGAGCGAGTTGGATCTCACTGTTCAGCCAGAAGCTGCCTGTTGGATACCGGCCTTAGCTTGAATATGGAAGATGTCATTGAACAGCCATCTACAGCTTTGGAACAATCAGCCGCGATTGAAGAAGCGGAAGACGAAGCTATTTCTGCTGCTGATGGTGGCTTTGATCTCGACTTTGATCTTGATCTGGGTACATCAACGGCTGAACCTGAATTTGATTTAACGGATGTTGGCTTGGATGAGTCCGCACCTGCACAGCAGTTAGACACAGAAAGTGCGGCGGTGTTGGGTGCTGTGACTGCTGACGCGGGCGATATCGACGAAGAACTGGATTTCTTGTCAGATGCCGACGAAGCCGCCACCAAGCTGGATTTGGCGCGTGCTTACATCGACATGGGTGATAAAGACGGTGCGCGCGACATTCTCGCTGAAGTTCTCGACGAAGGTCGCGACGACCAGAAACGCGAAGCTCAGGCATTGCTTGATAGCATCAGCTGAGTATCGTCGTAACGCAGAAATCATGCCCGGAGGGAGTCTTCCCCCGGGCATTTCTCGTTTTGCGCTGGCGATAGAGTATCGCGGTGATCGCTATCACGGCTGGCAGCGGCTGGCAGGGCGCACAGAGCCAACAGTACAAGCGGCTTTAGAGCAGGCATTGAGTTTTGTCGCCAACGAACCCATCACCGTGGTTTGTGCTGGACGAACCGATGCTGGCGTTCACGCCACCCAGCAAATCGTACATTTCGATACCGTCGCGCAGCGCGATGAAAAAGCGTGGGTGATGGGCGTGAATTCGCAGTTGCCGAGTGATATTCGTGTGCGTTGGGTGCGGCCGGTTCCCGCTGATTTTCACGCACGTTTTTCAGCGCGCGCCCGTACTTATCGTTACCTGATTGCCAACACAGCATCGCAACCGGCGATTGCTGCGGGGCAGTGTTTGTGGGTGAGAAAACCTTTGGATATTGCTGCCATGCAAACAGCGGCTAATTTCTGTTTGGGTGAGCACGATTTTTCTTCTGTGCGTGGCTCCAGCTGCCAAGCAAAAAGCCCTGTGCGCACACTGCACCGTTTTGAATTCACAGTGACAAATGAATGGGTTATTGCTGAATTGTGCGGCAATGCGTTTTTACATCACATGGTGCGCAATTTGATGGGTTTGATGTTGCCGGTGGGATTGCAGAATAAAAAACCGGAGTGGGTGCGTGATGTGCTCGCGTTGCGCGATCGCAAACAAGCGGGCAAAACAGAAGCGCCCGGTGCTTTGTATTTAGTGAAAGTGGATTACGACAAAGACTACGGCTTCCCTGCCGTGCGTAAAGGTCCGTTTATGTTGTTGGATTAAGACGCTAAGCCTTTACCCGCCATCGCATATTCTTTCGCCCATTTGTAATCAGGCTTGCCAGATGGCGAACGCACTACTTCGTTAGCAATATGCAATTCGCGTGGCACTTTGTAGCCGGCGACATGTTGACGCGCTTTTTCTTGCACATCAGCCAGCGATAATTTTTTGCCATCGCGCACAGAAACCACGGCAGTGACTTTGCTGCCAAAACGCGGATCCGGTGTGGCGACAACCAAAGCGTCAAAAATATCGGGATGCGCTTTCAAAGCTTGTTCAACTTCTTCTGGGAAGATTTTTTCGCCGCCAGAGTTGATGCAATTGCTACCGCGACCAAACACAGAAATGGAATTGTCGTCTTCCAGTTTTGCTGCATCGCCTGTCAACAACCAACGCTTGCCGTTGATCATCACGAAAGTTTTATCCGTTTTTATCGGATCGTTGTAGTAGCCAACAGGGATGTGGCCAGCGCGTGCAAAAATACCGGTTTCGCCCGGCTTGGCGTGGCGCATCGGTGTTTCGTCTTCGATGATGACATCCATGAAATCACTTTTTGCGACATTACCCAAACCGCCTTCGGATTTTTTATTGCCGCCGTCCATGCCCATCTGGCCCGATTCAGAAGAACCAAACGCATTGGTGATGAAACAGTTGGGGAAATGTCTTTTGAAATCATTTTGTTTGGCTTCAGAAAAAACAGCGCCGCCTGAACCAACATTGAATACGCTAGAGAGATCCCATTTACCCGGGTTTTCTTCTAAGGAATCTAAAAGAGGAATGGCCATCGCATCGCCAACAATTTGTACGGCGTTACATTTTTCGCGTTCAACAATATCCCACACTTGCGCGCCGTTGAAAGAACGGTGGTGATTCAATACCAATTTATTGCCTGCCAGTAATTGAATGCAGGCATACCACCATGAAGCGCCGTGCATGAGTGGTGCAAGTGCAATACCGCATAACGGAAATTCAGTGACGCGTGTTTTGATGTCTTCAGGTTTTTCGCATTTGCCGTGCGGGCTGAAGTGACCGCCACCGCCCATCGCTGCAAAAAATACATTTTCGTGCGGCCACATTACGCCTTTGGGCATACCGGTGGTGCCGCCGGTGTAGAGAATGAATAAATCGTCGCCAGCGCGTTGACCAAAATCGCGCGCAGCAGAACCTTGATTCACTGCGGCTTCGTATTCAAAAGAACCGATGCTGCCCAAATCGTGATGTGTGCCATCTTCTACCGAGACAAACAATTTCAAGCCAGGCGCTGCTTGGCGTACTTCAGCAATCGCAGGAATAAATTCGCGGTGGTGAATGCACGCCACCATGTCAGAGTTATCAAAAATGTAAAGCAATTCATCTTTGACATAACGGTAGTTCACATTCACAGGCACAGCGCGAATTTTGAAGCAGGCCAACATGCTTTCCATGTATTCCGCGCAGTTGTACATGTAGAGGCCGACATGGTCGCCCGCTTTGATGCCTTGACCTTTCAAGAAGTGAGCAAAACGATTGGCGCGTTCATCCAGTTGCGCGAAAGTAACGCGTGAGTTGCCGCAGACCAGTGCTTCACGATCCGGCACCGTGTCGGTCACCATTTCATACAGGTCGGCGATGTTGAATGTCGGCGTGCTCATTACTCGTGTCCTCTTTTTATTTGTGCGAATGTTTTTGTGATCCGTGAGCGTCGACGCTGGTCGACGAGAATCGGTGATTCTAGCAGGTTGCAGGCGAGGATTAGCCCTTGATGGATACGACTTATGTCGGTCGTCATCTCAGCAAGACGCCGCATTCTTTGAACTTGCCTAACCCTTTGCCTACAATAGCCACCCTTGCAAATCCCAGTCTCCCTTGCAGTTTTACCTGCTTTCACCTTTTGTCTTTTGAGGTATCCGCCGTGTTAGAAGCCTATCGTAAACATGTTGAAGAACGCGCTGCTGAAGGCGTTGTGCCTAAGCCTTTGTCGGCCGAGCAGGTGTCTGGCTTGGTGGAGTTGCTGAAAAATCCACCCAAAGGTGAAGAAGCGTTTTTGATGGAACTGATTACGCATCGCGTGCCTGCGGGTGTAGACCCTGCCGCGTATGTCAAAGCCAGCTTTTTGACGGCAATTGTGAAAGGCGAAGCCGCTTCTCCGCTTATCGATAAAAAACATGCCGTGCATTTGCTCGGTACGATGCTGGGCGGCTACAACATCACCACGCTAGTGCATCTGTTGGATAACGCCGAACTGGCAGATGCTGCCGCAGCCGAGTTAAAACACACACTGTTGATGTTCGATGCTTTCCGCGATGTGGCAGAAAAAGCAAAATCAGGCAACGCACAAGCGAAAGCCGTGATGCAAAGCTGGGCGGATGCCGAGTGGTTTACTTCGCGCCCTGATGTGCCGCAACAAATTACTGCCACTGTGTTCAAAGTAACGGGCGAAACCAATACCGATGATTTATCGCCTGCACCGGATGCGTGGAGCCGCCCTGATATTCCATTGCACGCAAAAGCGATGTTCAAAAATCCGCGCGAAGGCATTACTAATGCTGGCGAGCAAATTGCTGAATTGAAGAAAAAAGGTCATCCCGTTGCGTTCGTGGGTGATGTAGTCGGCACCGGTTCTTCGCGTAAATCTGCTACCAACTCCGTGATTTGGTACACCGGTGACGACATTCCTTTTGTACCGAACAAGCGCTACGGCGGTATTTGCATCGGCGGAAAAATTGCACCGATTTTCTTCAACACCATGGAAGATGCTGGCGCGTTGCCGTTTGAGTGCGATGTATCAAAAATGAATATGGGTGATGTGATTACCATCAAGCCGTACGAAGGAAAAATCACCAATCAAAACGGCGAAATGCTCGCTGATTTCAGTTTGAAAACCGATGTGTTGTTGGATGAAGTGCGCGCGGGTGGCCGTATCAATTTAATTATCGGTCGCGGTTTGACCGACAAAGCGCGCGCAGAGTTGGGCTTAGAGCCTTCGGCGACTTTCCGTCGCCCACATCCACCAGCAGACAGCACAAAAGGCTTCACGCTGGCGCAAAAAATGGTGGGCAAAGCCTGTGGCGTGAGCGGTATTCGCCCCGGCACTTACTGCGAACCCAAAATGACAACGGTGGGTTCACAAGACACTACAGGCCCGATGACGCGCGATGAATTGAAAGATTTAGCGTGCTTGGGTTTCTCTGCTGATCTGGTGATGCAATCGTTCTGCCACACAGCGGCATATCCAAAACCGGTTGATGTGGAAACGCATCACACACTGCCAGATTTCATCATGACGCGCGGCGGTGTGGCGCTGCGCCCAGGTGACGGCATCATCCACTCTTGGCTCAACCGTATGTTGCTGCCAGACACCGTCGGCACTGGCGGTGATTCGCACACGCGTTTCCCGATTGGTATTTCATTTCCTGCGGGTTCCGGTTTGGTGGCGTTTGCCGCAGCAACGGGCGTAATGCCTTTGGATATGCCGGAATCGGTATTGGTGCGCTTCAAAGGTGAAATGCAGCCTGGCATCACACTGCGTGATTTGGTGAATGCGATTCCTTACGCGGCGATTCAAAAAGGTTTGTTGACTGTTGAGAAAAAAGGCAAGAAAAATATTTTCTCTGGCCGCATTTTGGAAATCGAAGGCTTGCCAAAATTGAAAGTGGAGCAGGCGTTTGAAATTTCTGATGCGTCTGCCGAGCGTTCGGCTGCTGGTTGTACGATTAAATTGGATAAAGAACCGATCATCGAATACTTAACGTCTAACATCACCATGCTGCGCTGGATGATTAAAGAAGGTTACGGCGATGCTCGCACACTCGAACATCGCGCTAAATCCATGGAAGCGTGGTTGGCGAATCCACAATTGATGGAAGCGGATAAAGATGCCGAGTACGCAGAAATTATCGACATCAATTTGAATGAGATCAAAGAACCGTTGCTGGCTTGTCCGAACGATCCAGACGATGTAAAAAAATTGAGCGATGTGCAGAACACAAAAATCGACGAAGTGTTTATCGGTTCTTGCATGACGAACATCGGTCACTATCGCGCGGCGGGTAAGTTGTTGTCGAATGTGAAAGACGGTTCGCTGCCCACGACTTTGTGGATTGCGCCGCCAACGCGTATGGATGAATTCCAACTCAAAGAAGAAGGTTATTACGGTATTTTTGGTGCCAGCGGTGCGCGCACTGAAATGCCTGGCTGTTCACTGTGCATGGGCAACCAAGCGCGCGTGCGCCCCGGCTCTACCGTGGTTTCCACTTCGACGCGTAATTTCCCCAACCGTTTAGGCGATAACGCCAATGTGTTTTTGGCGTCTGCAGAATTGGCGGCGGTTGCTGCTGTATTGGGTAAATTACCAACACCAGCAGAGTATTTAGAGTACGCGGGCAAATTGAGTACGATGGGCGCGGAAATTTATCGCTACCTGAACTTCAACGAAATTGAATCGTTCCAGCACGCTGCGGACAAAGTGAAAACCATCAAAGTGACGCATGTGCAAGAAGTTGTGCTTTAGGGTGTTGCTGGTTTTTGCTACCAATAACAGGACCCGCTTCGGCGGGTCTTTTCTTATGTGCTTTGATGAAAAATAAGGTGTTGTATGTCCACGGATAAAGAAACACTTGTTGTATTGCAAAAAATTGCCGCATCCTTGCAAGAGCATTTTCCTGTGCGCGCGAGTGTGCCGGATTTATACGCTGCGCCGGCGTTTCGCTGGTTAGTGCGGCGTGGTGCAGGGCGCTTGGAGCCAGTCACTCAACTAGCGTCTTTATCATTGGATGATTTGCTGAGTATTGATCGTCAGAAAAATGAAGTGTTGCGCAATACGCAGCAGTTTTTACAAGGGCTTCCCGCGAACAATGTATTGATGACGGGTGCGCGCGGCACAGGAAAATCTTCCTTAATGCGTGCGTTGTTGAATCGCTATGCTGCTGATGGTTTGCGTATTATTGAAGTGCAGCGCGATCATTTGGTGGATTTGCCCGATATTCTCGACGCTATCCGTAGCGATACGCGCTATGCGGCGCTGCGGTTTATTATTTTTTGTGATGATTTAACTTTTGCCGATGAAGAACCGGCCTACAAAGCCTTGAAAACCGCGCTGGATGGCTCGCTTGCATCGCCAGATAACAATGTGTTGATTTACGCGACTTCTAATCGTCGCCATTTATTGCCGGAATACATGCAAGACAATGTTTCCTCGCAAATGGTGGAGGGTGAATTGCATCCTAGTGAAGCGATTGAAGAAAAAATTTCTTTGTCGGAGCGCTTTGGTTTGTGGTTGGCGTTTTATCCATTTACGCAAGATGAATATTTAGCCGCTGTCGCGCATTGGTTGAATCAATACGGCGTAGCGGTGACAGACGCCATCAATATAGATGCCTGTGCGTTTGCAACACAGCGCGGCTCGCGCTCTGGGCGTGTGGCGGCGCAGTTTGCGCGTGATACAGCAGGGCGGTTACAGTTGGGCGAGCGATAATTGGATTCATACACGGATGGGTAGATGTGCGTGCTGACTTTTTCATGCACTGTGGGTGAGCCGATCATTAAAGTGTATGTGCAAGATGAGCAAAGCCAAGCGCAAGAAGGAGACTTGTTAAAAGTAAGCCTCACTGCTGATGGAGAGCGTATTGCATTTTCAGAAAAAGCATTGGCGAATGAAGATTCGGGTGGAAAAGATGTTGAAGGGCGTCTGCCACTTAATGCTGTGCTGAAAAAAATCCTGACCGCAAAAGGGCAGTTGGAAATCATCGTCGATGGGCATACTCAACGCTATGACATGGAAGGTTCTGCCAAGCCTGTCGCCGCATTGTTAGATGCTTGTTCCCCATCTCAATCTCAATCATCAGGCGTGCGTTCATGATTGCGTTGAACTCATGCAAAGCACGGTTGCGGCTTGCATGCATATTTTTTATCGCAGTGTGGGGCGTGTTGCTGGGTGTGGCGTGGTCAACGGTTGCTGTTGCTGAAACAGTACCAGCCAGTTTTGATTGCAAGAAAGCCAGCAAAACAGTGGAAAAATTTATTTGTTCTCAAGCGGTGCTGCGCTGGAATGATTGGGCTTTGGCGCGCAGCTACCGCGCTGTTTACGCTGCAGCAAAAAAATCTGCGCGTGAGCATTTGGTGTTTGAGCAGCGCGATTGGATGCGTGAACGCGACAGACGCTGTGTTGCTGAATGAACACTACAAGCGCTACGGATACTTCTGCGGGGGTGGGCAAGCAAGCTTACAATTGTTTAGAATGATTTATTTAGATCGTCGTCGTATTTTGCAAGACACAGCGGTTGCACCCATTTCACAGAACATCATGGAAATGGATTTGTCATCTATTCGTTTAGCGCGCCCTGAGTTCGCTCCCCGATGAAGATATTCGCGCGATAAATACGTCACCCGAATGGTGGATACGTCATCTGGCTAGCCAGTTTCTTTGAAGTAGATGGTGCTGACCATGTGGCTCTACCGTTTTGCTGATCGCCAGCTCATGCCGGCAACGCCAGCGCCTGACCAGCTCACGCCACACGCGCCGCCGGACTCGCCTTTGGCTGTGATGGCAGCTGTTTGGCAGGGCAATACGCTTTATACGCGCGTTGCTTTACAAGGCAAGGGCGATAGTGAGCCTGGTCCCAGTGCAGTCTATGAAGCCAGAAAAGGTAGTCGCCAGCTCACCGCTGTGCTGGTAGATAAGGCGCTTTGCCTGATGCAATGGATGAACCTTCTGATGTGGTGCCGGATGAAATAGCCAAAGAGGGCAGAGAGCCCGATGGTTGTAGAAAGTAGCCGGTCTTTTGATGTGGGCGCGGATGATCTCGGTCACGGCACGATTGAGTTAAAAGCGTGGTTCTCGCGCTGCACTGCTGCCGTCGTATCGCGGCTTGGGGGAGTTGGGGAGTTGATGCGCTGATCTGTTCGACAAACAGCGCTTCACAGCTTATTTACCTCAGCGAGCTGGCATGATGATTTTTGACCACCGACACGCCGCGAGCGTCATTGCCAAAACTTCGGTAGGCGACTCCTATGCCGCGGTAGAGGATTTTAGTCGCTTGGTCTGGTCGACGGGCGCGCGCCTGCGTGATGAATTTATGGAGGCGAAAGAGGAAGGAGGGAATACTGCCTTGCTTTGCTTCACTACGCAAACCAGAGGACAACCAGTAATGCGATGTTTTGTACAAAGCTTGATCGAGCTTTTATGCAGCGGTGACTGGCGGCACGCTTTCAATTTTTGTGTGTTGTGCAGCGTATCACCGTATGCCGATGGCGCCAGCTTTTGATTGCATAGTTACACACGCCAGATCGACAAAGCGATTTGTGCGGGATACCGTCGGCTCACTGGATGGAAAAATGGCTACCCGCTACAGCGGTACTGGCTGCGCAGCAGGGGAGAAGCTGCTATCGCCGCAGTCAAAGACGAGCCAGAAAGTGGCTCGCCGAGAGAGACAAGCGCTGCGGGCTGGATCAGGTAAAGCCGCGTGAGGGCAGCGAAGAGGAGCTGAGCCCAAAGAGTACGGTCAATTGCTCTGCTTGCAGGCGATCTACCCAGCGCGTATTGCCCACACGGACATGGCCGCGCCGCCGTTGACACCGCAATCGGTGAAAGTAATCCCTACTGCGCCGCTACAGGCGGCTTACCCTGATCACTGGCAGCAGATGAATTACCAAGCACTGTTTTCTCCCCGATAGTAAAACCTTTGATGGCCTTGGGTGTTGAGGACGGTGGTTATGTCGTGCAAATCTGGCTTCATCAGCTTGCCAGTGGGCAGTTGGTTCTAGCTACACCGCGCGTACACCAAGGACGGATTGAGCAGGCGCAAGATATTTCAGAATTTAATCATTGGTCATGGAGTGAGGATGGCCATTTCCAAGTGCGTGCGCGCGACCGGGCGAGGACACGGTGTTCAATGCGGATATGAATGGCTACACCGAACAACCGGCGACTGTGCCAGCGAGTGAGTTGGCCGCAAACGCGGAGGCGGAGGCAATGAAAATACCATCCCCGCTGCCGGATTTTGATGATTACAGCCGCGACCCACAAACGGGTGGCGGTTTGACGGTATGGCTGCAAAACAGAGGGCACGGCTCTTTAGCGTTGCTGGCCGCACGAGTGGGAGATAAAGCCTCTCGTTTGGTGGCGGAAGGCAACTGGGAGTTGGAGCATTTTGTATTGGATCCAACCGGCACGCGGCTGTTTTGTAACGGTGAAGATGGCTTGATGGTGACGGACCCTACAACCGGTATCACTGTCGGCTGAAAGGCACACGTACATCGTTGGAGGTACAGCTAATATGCTATCGCAGGATGGTGAAGTGCTGGCTTACTGGTCCTCAGGTTCCTGCACGAACGATGCGGCGACCGAGGGTTGATCCCGGATACAGAGCAAGACAGCGTCCGGCAAAGTTCCCCGGTCGGCTTGCCGCCAGCGGTTGATGCGATACCTGCTAGCTCGTGGAAGGCGAGGGCGAGTGAAGGCAATGCACTGGATGGCTTCGGTTCATCGCGCATCACCACAATCCAACAAGCTGCTATCGATCTCACCGTTGGCGTAGAAGGTTGCACCGGTGCCGTAACGCTGCATGGTGTACCCAGTGAGTGAAATTGTTGGGGAGGGCGGCGACCCTCGACGATGCAACTGCGCCAATTTGCCGTGTGGCTTTGGTTTCGCTGGATAAAGGCGCGCTCAGATCCGAAGTTGCTGGCCCCTGTTCTTATTACCACGGTGCTGCTTTGACTTTAGTACCGGATGGTGCGCGGTCATTGATGTGGTTAAAACTGCTTTCCCGAATCAGTATCGAGAGTGTTCCCTCGGAGTGCGTCCTAAGCGAGGCTGCTGGGCTGGCCTTGTAGGCGAATAGTGCCGCGTGCATTTCTCGTGGCATCTCTGGGGTACTTGGTGTAGGCGGATACGCACGCGGTATAGCGCGTCGCTAGGTACAGCTTCCTGCGTTTTGTTGTTGGGCACCGTGCTGAGTTTGCCACCGTAGGTACTGCTGAGCATCGGGTGTGAGAGGCGCTGACTGCGCGTTGTATCGATTTCTACTACTTGTCCCGACAGTGCCTTCAACGAGCCCTGCGGTAAAAAGCTGGCAGCAGCACCAAGCGCAATGCGGTCAATGGCGCGCTGTTCAACATAGGCCTCAACTACCCAGCTGCTCGGATCAAACAGTACGCCCAGTTTGTCGCGTACACCCACCCAAGTGCCTTGCCGAATGAGGGGTGATATGTCGCGCCACTGCCCTGAAAACTCGGCGCGAATCACCAAACGATCATTTTCTTCTTGGATACCGAGTAATTCTGTTTGTTGCTCGGCTAAACGCTGTGTGAGTGCGAGTCGTTTATTCAAGCCTTGATTGTCCGTATCCAACAAACCGGATAAACGATGCTCGAAAGCATTTCTGCTGGCAATTAGTTGCGCCGCGCGCGCTGCCAAATCGGGTGCAGCAAACGCGCTGAGTATTTCTCCCTCTGACACTTTGCCTGTGGCGTGTATTTCACTCAGCTGCGAAGGAAAAGGCGCAAAAACTAATTGTTGGCGTTCGGCATGCGCAACACCTTGTGCTGTGATATCAAAGCGCCATGGCACAAGCAGCAAAATTAATAGCGCAAAAAAACTACCGTACAAAATATGTTTGCGACGGTTTTTTACTTCGGGCCAACGCTTTTTCCACACGGCAAATTCTGTCCAAATAGGGCGAATAACAAACCAAATAATTTCCACCATCATGAGGCAGATGCCGAGTAGTTTGAAAAAAAGAAAATACACAGTAACGGCAATACCTAAAAAAACGATGAAGCGATAAGTCCAAGTTGTCAGAGCAAAAGCAATCAGCGAACGACGCGCTTTCTGAGAAAATGTTTCTGGCCACGCATCGTTAAGGCCGAGCAAAGACCGTCGCAGCCATACGCGTGTCAACGCGCCACTGCGCTCGTGCAAGTTGGGAAAGTTAATGAGATCCGAGAGGATGAAGTAGCCGTCAAAACGCATAAAAGGGCTAATGTTTAATACCAATGACAGCACCCAGCCCGTGGTGGCAAGGTACAGCGCAGCTTGCCGCATGGCGCCGTCATCCAGCAAAGCCCAAGCCAAAGTGGCCAATCCTGCCAACGCGAGTTCTGTCGCAACACCTGCCGACGAAATGGCTAGCCTTTGGCGCGGTGAACGCAAGCGCCATGATTCCCCTGTGTCGGTATACAACATGGGCCACATCACTAAGAAAGCGATCCCCATGTGCGCAACCCGCACGCCCATACGGGTGGCGACAACAGCGTGACCCAATTCGTGCAGGCTTTTAGAAACAATCAGTGCAATTGCAAACCCCAGCAGCCCTGAAGGGGTCAGGCTATCGAGCGCACTGTGCGTAAAGTGCTCCCATTGGTGTGCAACAAGTACGAGGCCGAGCAGGCACGCCAGTAATAGCAGAATCACCGCGCCTTTAGAAAATAGCGGCTCTAGCCAGAGCGTGAGCTTCTGCAAAAACCGCTGCGGGCGCACGACAGGAATACGGATGAACAAATAGTGGTGTAGCCACCATTTCCAGTGGCGCCAGCCTGGCTCGCGAGCGGCTTGTTGTATGCGCTGCTGCGTTGCCGCTGAGGGGAGTGATAGCTGATGGGCATCGAGGAAGCGGGCGAATTCGGAGACTTGCTCAGGGTCGATCGTCAGCGGCGTGGTTGCTTCAATGTCGGTGGCAATGTCTTCCGGCTTGCCCGGCCAACGCAATAAACACTCGTACTCCAGCCAGCCGATACGAAAAAAACGGTTAGCCGCCGGATCCTGAATCGCCCAAATAGGTTCACCGTCGATACTTGAGCCCAGCTCGTACAAACGCAAGTCTTCGCGCAATGCCGGTGTTAACGGGAGCTGGTTGGGCGCGGCCTCACTCACAGCGCGTGCTCGTCACAGTCCGCTCCATTCGCGCATTTTGGCGAGAGGACGGCGAACGAGGTAGTACCCGAGCACAACCCAATCACCGTACAGTTTGGCGGTACCCCTCAAGCCGATGCGTGCATCGCGCTCATTCAAGGTGGCGCGCAACTGGTAGTTGGCGATGCCATCGGTGCCGACAGAGGCTTCGTAGCTGGTTTCGCTGACTTTGCCCGACAGCGGGGACAGTGGGCGCACCGTGAGGAAAAATTTGACGGGGGCTCCCACATCAATCGCAATGGCATCAGCAACGGGTAAATGAATCAGCAGGGCCGGTTTTGATGGGTTTGCCAGCAGCATGATCCGCTCACCCGTCACAACAGGGCGGCCTTGCCAATCGTCAGGATCCGTAAACACAGCGATGCCATCATAGGGAGCGCGAATATTGGTGCGCGCTAATTGCATTTGCACAGCGGCCAGTTCCGCGCGCTTTTCTTGTACTGAGCCGGCGAGAGTCGTGAGCTCGGTTTTACTGCGGCTATCGTCAAACGATATTTGGGTGGCCGATTGCAGTTCGGCATCGGCAACGGCGAGTGATTTTTGTGCCACGGATTCACGGTTGCGCAGTGTGGTGTCATCCAAGGAAAACAGTAAATCGCCTGCTTTGACAGATTGGTTGGGGCGAACATGAATGGTTTTGACCACGCCATCCAGTGTCGCCGTCATCACCATGGCATCCTCCGCCACAATTTCGGCTGGGGCGAGCGCCGTTTGCCGCACAGGTAGCAAGAAGAAGGCACACAGCACAGCAACAGTGGCGTATTTTTGTAGACGGCTGAGTGCTTTCCAGCGTGTTTTTAAGCCTTTTCGCGGTTTGCCGACCAGCATTTCCCAGCAGTAAGCCCATGTGGGGCCGAGGCGGTCAATCAGGTGGATGGACGCTTCGGTGGGCGGTGCGTTCAGCAGGTAGGCGATCCAGCCGAGTATTTTTCCGTCTCGGCTGCGTAGTGGCATCGCTAAAACGCCGGTAGTCCACCACTCGGCCCAGCCGTTTGCGATATCACCCGGCGCCGCTGCCAGTTGACTTTGCGTGGGAGCAAACCACCCGCCATGCTCAGAAAGCATACTGGCTACCCAAGGCCATGCACGCTTGAGCCATACAGTGTAAGGGCTGTCTTCAGAGATTTTTATAAGGCCGGAGATACAGATAACTTGGTGTTTATCGTTGAGCACCAAGGCTTGGTGGAAATGCAGGGCGGCGTGAGTGTCATTGGCGATGGAGAAAGCTAACTCGGCTAAATTTTCTGCAGCGCGCGCCCGCGTTTCGAGGTGAATAACAAAGTCCAGTAAATTGGGTTGAGCCATAGCTTTGCTGTGAACCTTTATGTCATCGGAGGCGATTACTGCCCAGCACCCTCTTGGGTGGCTGGCTGTTGCGTGAGTTTGAAGTGGGCGATACCGCTCATGCCGGCGAGAAGGTCGGGTTCAACATTTTCCATGTGCGCCTCTAACTCAATGGTTTGAGCAACGGCATCCACACGCGCGTTGATGAGCGACACTTTGGCTGGGTAGGTGCGACCGGTTTCGTTGATGCTGACTTCAAATTTTGTACCCACATTGACTTCGCGCAGCCATCGAGACGGAATATTCAGTCGCAGCTTAAGTGGGCCGTCGCTGATCATATCCACAAGAGGAGCACCGATATTCACGCCTTGGTATTGTTTGATATGCGTTTTAACGATGCGTCCGGTAAAGGGGGCGGTGACGGTGCACTGCGCGAGTTGCGCTCGGCTTAGTGCAATGGCTGCGGCTGCTTTATCTGTGCCGGCTGCGGCGAGTGTCACTTCCATGTCGCTGGCGGCTTCCAGTTTGCGCAGTCGCTCTTTGACCGTTTGTGTCTCTTTGGCTGCTTTAAATTCTGCCTGCGCCATACGCAATTTGGCTTCTGGCTCGCGACAGTCAAAACTGGCTACCGTTTCCCCCTGCTGAAATTGCTTGCCCAATTGCGCGTTTAATTTTGATACTTGCCCCGTCATCTGTGCGACCAGTGAAGTTTCTAATTCTGGCGTCAACAAAACGCGGATGACATCACCACTGCTCGTTGATGATGTTGCTGTTGCTGCAGCGGGTGGTAATGGTGGAGGGGTGTTGGTCGTGGGTTGAGCTGTGCCGAAGGGAGGGACAGAGGTTTGTGCCAACACAGCAGCGGCTTGGCCGAATATAAAAATGAATACAGAAAAACGGAGCGCGCGCGAGAAAAGCATATTTTTATCACTTCCAACTTCAGGGATGGTAAAAAAATGAAACCAATTTTAGCTTACACAAAAAAGCAGCCTTGCCGGTAAATTTATTTTACCTGCGCGGCTGCTTGGTTATGCAGAGTGTGTTTTATTCAGCAGAAGCTGTTTTAAACACTTTTCCTCTCCACTGTTGCATGGTGCTTTGTATAGCGCCGGCCAGTGTTTTTACATCATTTTTCTCGATAGTTTGTGGGGTGACATCTAAGCCGACGGAATTGTAAACACGCCCCCAAGCAGCTTGTGCATTGCCATAAGAGACATAGCGCTGATATTCAGACAGCAGTGCGCGTGCTTCGGTGCGAATCAGTTCCAATTCAGAGGCGGCTTGGCTGCTGACGCTGGCTTTGGCGAGGCCGTACAAGCGTTGATCAACGCGTGCACTTTCTTCGGCAAATTTCAGATCCGATAAAGCCAATCCGTAGCTTTGTACGCCAACGCGAACTTGCGTTAAAACTGCCATGGACAAAGACATACGGCGCATATCATCGGTTTTATTTTGATATTCATGCGCAGATTTTAATGAAGGCCACTGCGCCAATTTCAAAATATCCCACGACAGTTTTAAGCCGATATTGCTCCAATCGCTGTTGTAGTTGTATTTGTTGGTGTCGTATTCCCAACCAGCATTCAGACCCAAGTTTGGCCACAACAACAGTTTGGCTGCTTTGATATCGTTTTCAGTCACGCGTTTGCGATACCACTCTTCCATAATTTCTGGACGCTTTTCTAACGCCAACTGTTCCAGTTCTTCGATATTGGATGGAATAGCAGGCAGCGCCACTTCTTTTTCATCCGCCAAAGTGTATTTAGTACCGGCAGGAATAGACATCAGTGCATCGAGTTCTGTGCGCGCTAATTCCAAATCTTGGCGACGCAGGGTGAGCAAATTTACGGCGTCTAACAACGCGCGCTGATACGCCAACAGTTCTGCCTGTGGCATGAGCCCTGCTTTTTCAATTTGCTTGGAATGTTCTAACGCTTTATTGACGCGCACCAACAGTGCATCAACACGGTTAACCAGTTTTTGTGCGCCCAATGCGCGCCAATAACTGTTGCGTACATCTTGCAATACATTCTGCGCCACTTTGCGGCGACGCTCTTCTGCCATCAATACTTGATCTGCTTTTTGCTGCGCTCGATAGTAAGAAACGCCGAAATCCAACGCGCTCCACGAGAAAGTTAAATTACCCAGTGTGCGCTCGCGTTCTTGCGAGGTGGATGGACGCAGAGAAACCAAATTATCTTCGATGCCGACAGAAGTGCCGCCAGAATCGTTGCTACGCCATTCATAACCTGCGCCTGCAATTAAATGTGGCAGCATTTCGTAAGTGGATACATCGTGCAGACTTTTGGAGAGCGCACTCTCCATTAATTTGAGTTTGTAATCCAAGTTGTATTTCAGTGCGCGCGCAGCGGCATCATAAAAAGTAATCGGCGCTGCTACGGCTTCTTGATCGGCGTACATTTGTGCGCGATCTTGATTGACGCGATCGGCAATATCTTTCTCAGCAAAAGGTTGTGGTGAAAGTGCGCCACAACCGGTGAGAGCCACACTGAAGCAAGCCGTTGCAAACCACAGACGAGTAGGGCGAAGTTGTGTTTTTTGATGTTCCATTGTTTTTCCTCAGTGTGTAATCGTTATTTAGTCAAAATGCAGAGTGTTGAAATTATGTGTGACGCAGCATCGTAGGCAATCGAGCAGCACCTGCGCGCAACTGATGACCAAAAGAAGATGGCTGGCTTGCCGCCGCTTGTTGATTGGCTGGCTTCTCCACCGGTTTTTCTGCAGGATTGGCAGGTGCGTTGTCGGCTGGTTGTTTGTCAGTCGCACGCTCTGCTTTTTCTGCCGATGGCTTCACCTTGTTGGCTTGTTCCTTCAAGGTTGATTGCTCAACATCTCTATTTCTAAACAAGCCGGGCTGCGTTAAATAACCATCACTGCCCAAGCCGAGTCGGCTGTGGCGGCCTGCAACGGCACTAGCCAGCTGATCTGCTGTTTTTTGTGAATCACGCACAGCCAGTGTGACAAACAGGCTGGGGTCTCTGCCTAAATCAGAGTTGAGTCCTAAGCGTTTTAAGCCGTAAGCCTGCACAGCGGATGGGTCGCTGAAGTTGCGCGGATCATTGAGTGCGCGCAACTCCTGAGAGGCAACGACAGCGGGGTTGACATACACAATCGGCTCAAACGGCAGAGGCATACGGTGTGCTTCAAAAGCACTGCCACTGTTAAAGCGTGGATCGATATTCGGCATACCCATGGATGGCGGTGGGTTCACTGCTGGTGGCGCAGGTGGCGGTATCAACTCAGGGTGTATCGTGATCGTCACCGTAGCCGTTTCAGTGACACCACCGCTGGTGACGGTATAGGTGTAGCTGTCTTGGCCGGAGTAGCCAGGTGCAGGGATGTAAGTGATCGTGCCGTTAGGGTTGACTACCACCGTACCGTGAGCGGGACCATCGCCGGGCGCAACCGTGACAACAGGGTTTGTGCCTTCAAAACTGTCGTTATTGAGCACTGGCGTTGTGACGGGCGTGCCAGCCGGTGTGCTGGTGGTGTTATCAGCGATATCAACAACCGGCGTCACCGTGATTCTTAAGATGGCCGTATCGGTACTGTTGGATGCGCCCTTGCCATCGTCGATGGTGTAGGTGATATCCGGCACAGTGCCGTGCCAGTCAGGTTCCGGTGTAAAGGTGTAAGCGCCAGTTTTATCAATGACCAACACGCCATTGCCAGGAATGGTGATCGATACGGAGCTGCCATCGGTTGGGATGGGCGTAGTGACGCCGTTGATCACCACTTGCGTGACGCTCAGAGGATCGAAGTCTGGATCGCTGTCGGCAATGTCACCGCTATGGCCGTTGACGATATTGCCATTGATCGGCGTATCTTCTGGCGTGGTGCGTGTATCGTCGTTAGCAACCGGAGGCTGGTTGTTCTGGATCGTAATGGTCAGCGTCGTGGTGGTGGTATCGCCATCGGCGTCGCTAACGGTGTAAGTGAAGGTATCTGTGGTGGTTGGTGGCGCACCGGGCGCAGCGGGGTCGGCTACATAGGTGTAGCTGCCATCTGCTGCCAAAGTCAATGTGCCGTAAGTACCCGTGATCGGCGTACCAACGCCAACAACGGGCGTGCCGCCAGTGCCGGCTTCAACACCAACAACCGCTGCCGTGCTGCCGCCACTCATCAGCCAGCCATCGGCGCCTGAGGCGTCGTTCGTCAGTACGCCATTGCCGGCGTTGACCGTGACTGTTTCGCTGGCTTTGACGCCGCCGGCATCTCCCGTCGCGACAGGAACATCGTCAACAATCTGAACGCGCAGTGTGCCAGTGGCATCTACGCCTTTCTTATCGTGTATACCCAAGGCGATGGAATCGGTTGAATCCACAGCACCCGGCTGGTTTTGTGCTGTTTTCAGCGTGTAGCTGTACTCGACTTTGAGCGCTGTCGGTGCACTTGGATCGCCAACTACGCCAGTGATGCCGGTGATGTACAGATTACCTTCACCGGTATCAATAGCTGCTGATGGCGTTGTTGTGCTAAATCCAGTCAAATCAGCGATGGTGAAAGTCGTGCCACCGATTGTGATGGTATCGATACCATCCGGTGCCGAGACAGTAATCTGTCCCGCTGTTGTTTCGGAGCTATCCGGTACTGAAGTTAAGCCTTTCTCATAGACCGTGGCGTCACCGGTAGCGGCCGCATTGCCGTCAACAGGTATGATCTGTGGCGTACCATCGGTGAAGCCGTTGATGGTGATGGTGAGAGTGGCTGTGTCGGTTGAGCCGCCGTCCGATAAGGTGTAGGTGAACACCTCGTCCGTCAGCGTATCGCCGGTAGCGAGTGCGTTCACAGCGGGGTTGCTGTTGTCCAACGCATACTCGTAGCTGCCGTCGGCACCGATGGTCAGTGTGCCGTACTTGCCTTGTACCGTTGTGCCACCGCTGCTGCTGGTGCTGCCTGCGGCGATGGTTTCGGTGGTGTTACCGACGATTTGCGTCAGTTTTAGGTCGGCGATTACGGTGTCAGGGTCGCTGTCCAAACCATCGACAGCGTCGTTGTCCGTGATGACATTGCCGCTGGTGGTGTTGGGTACATCGTTCTCCGTGACTTGATTGACGTTGTTTTGCGCGACCGGTGGATCATTGGCCGCCACGAGGGTGATGGTGCCGCTGGTTGTGTCAGTCAACGGCAGTGGCCCACCCGCGTTGCCACCGGCTTGCGTGTTATTGCCGTCGGACAAGGTGACGGTGTAATGGCGATCCGTTTGCGCGGTGCCCGACAGCAAGTTGGTTGGGTCATCGCTGGTGCTGAGGTACTCGATACCCGCCAAGATGTTGCTGACTTCGGAGACCGTTGCAGTACTGTTCAGCGTGATGGTCAGCGTGTGTGTGCTTGCGTTGTAGCTGGTGCTGGCAACGCCTGCCGTCACGGTGCTGTCTAACTGCAACACATCGCCTGCTAAACCATCCGACAACGATACGGTGATGGTGCCGCTGCCGAAGGTGGTGCTGTTGAGCGCTGGTGTAGTGCTGAGATCAATATCCGCTACCGTGCCGCTGCTGAGCAGTTTGGTGGCTGGGATAGAGATTGGGCCACCGGTGGTGCCGTTCTCAGTAACGGTTGGGTTGGTGGCGGTATGGCTAAAGCTCGGCGCGTCATTGCGTGGATCAACGGTGGTATCCAAGTTGCGAACCACGGACCAAGTGCTGGATTGGTCGCCGAGGGTGGCGCTGATATCGCTGCCGCTGGCGAAGCCCTGTGCCGTGTCTGCCACGCGCACAGCGAGGCTGCCGGGTGAGCCGTTGTAGTCAGCGACAGGCACAAAGCGCAACTGTGCAGAAGTGGGGAGGATCAGTGCTGTGCTGTCAGTAGGGGCTGATCCATTGCTGCCGATCGTGACCCAGCCACCGCCGGTGTTGTACTGCCAAACCCCTTCGGTGGTGCTGTCTGCGGTGTTGCCCACGATGGCGAGGCCGCCAAAGGATGTGGTTGCATTGCCGCCTCCGGTGATGCCGCTTTGGTTATCGACGGTATCGCCATAGCCAAAGCCCAAAGATGAGATCGTGGCGCCGGTTGGGTTGCTGTTGTCTTCATTGGTGTTGGTGAGCGTGGTGTCTACCGCTGTTGGGCGGTCGTTGACATTGGCCACGGTGGTGCTGAGCGTAACCGCGTTGCTGGCATCACTGTAAGGCGTGCTGCCACCCGAGTTGCCACCGGAGACATTGGCGGTGCTGCCGCTTGTCACGGCGCCGTTGCTGTCATCCACGAGTCGAGCGACCAAGCTGCCAGGGGTGCCGTGGAAGTCAGCGGCTGGTGCAAAGCGCAGTCGATCGTTTGTATCCAACAGCAGTGCGTTGTTGGCGGATACAGCCGGTACATCAATCCAAGTGGTGCCGTTGTCGGTGGAGTACTGCCATTTACCTTGTGCAGGAATGGCATTGTTGGTGGTGATGGCAATGCCCGCCATGCCGTTAGCGGTGGTGCCGTCGCCGCCCACATTGTCCAGTGGGTCAGAGAAGTTGCCGCCGAACAGTGTGGAAACGGTATCGCCCGCACCGCCGTTCGTGTCTTCTGTGCCAGCAGGCAGTGTGGTGGTTGCCGCTGTGCGAATCGGCGCATCGTTGACGCCATCGACCGTGACAGTGAAGGTACGCGTTGTGACCAGCGCGTTGCTCACGCCGTCGAAGTAGCTGTAGTCGCCGGGGTTGGCAGCGGTGTCGTTGGTATCACCCGCCAACGCGCCAGGGCGTGTACCGGTGCTGCCGGTATCGTTGTAGGTCACGGTGACGGTAAACGAGCCGTTCCAATCAGCGGCGGTTGCTGCACCTGCTGGGTCCGGATAGGTCACGGTGAGAGCTTGTAAGCGCGAGTTGATTTGCGCTTCGGTTGCACCTGTAATCGTGATGGTGTTGGTGCCAGTGCCGGTGACGGCACCGCCCGCGCCGCCTACGCCAGTGATGGTGCCTTTGCTGATGGTCACGGTGGTCGACATGGTGGTCGAGCCGTTGTCATCAGGATCAGCAATACTGATGTTGGCGTTGCTGGCATCTAGCGTGAGCGTGGCTGAACCTTCGTTCACCGTGACATCGCTGGCGGTGATGTCGCCTGGATCATTGACCGTGGAGACAAAAAGGAGGCGCGAGTTGGTGGTTACATTGAATACATTGTAGGTAGATACCCTTGTGCTGTAGGCATCAAAGGAATCGGTGTTGGGAACAGCGGGCAAGCCTGCTTGTTGGTTGTTGGCACCGCCATTGGCCTCCGGTGTAACAGGGTTGGTGAAATCACCCGTTGCTGCTGCGCGCAAGCGATCATCAGCGATGACCTCAACTCTGTAGTTAGCATCGACATTCGCGTCATTGATGTTTTCAAACTGTACCGTTAAACCAGAGAGATAAGCGTTAATTTGATCACGAGTGCCGCGCAGTTCTAACGCGCCATACTGACCGTTAAGCGTAGTATCGACCGTGACGCCACTGCTTGATACGCTGGAATCAAATTTAATACCGAGGCCCCCGACAGAGGCGTACTGTGCTGCTCCCAGCGGAGGGCTGCCTGCTAAGTTGCCATTCAGTAATCGCACGGTGACTTGGATAACGCCGTCAGTTTCGCCTGTGGCATAACCATTGGTGCTATCGACATCACTAACGGCAAAGCCAGTGACTGCGGTAGCGGTGTTGTCGGCAATAGCAACTGTCGGTGCCGTAGCGCTGACAGCTGGAGCGTCATTGATGGCAGTAATCGTGAGTGCTGTATTGACGACAATATCTGGATTGGCGACGCTGCCGCTGCCGACATCACCACCAATGGCCGACGCACCTTCGTTGATACGCAGAGTGAGTGTGACATCACCCGCTGCGGCCCCGTTGGTATCGTGGTTGACATTGGAAGCCGTGAGATAGTGCAAGCCAGTGGCCGTATGGTTGGCGGTATCGGCGTAGTTTCTGGCGTTCAGTACCGCTTCAATATCGTCGGCGCGGCCGGTCAGTGTCAGTGTGCCTGTGCCTTGGCCTCCCACCGTAACGGCTTGTCCACCCGTCGGTGTTACGCTGGTTGGCGTGCCAGAGGCACCGATATACAAACGGCCAGAAGGCACGGTAATTGTTACGGTAACAGGCGTGTTAAATGCGGTAGATTCCGCGTCTTCCACGGTAAATTTATTGACGGTGCCATCGCCGATACGGCTGCGCACATCTTCATTGACGGTGAAGCTGCCAGGGGCGGTGAAAATAGGCGCATCGTTAACGCTGGAGGCGCGAATATCCACCGTAGTGGCACTGATATTGCCTGAAACAGCCGGCACGATGGTGTTAGTGGACCAGTCGTAAGCTGTTGCATCGACCGCTGTAGGCGCGCCGCCTGGCGTGGTGCTTTGGTTGAGCTCGCCGCCGTTGGCGTCATCACCTGTTGTGTTGAGAGCGCCGCTGCCATCGCGCATACGGTCATCGACAATCACTTCCAGTTTGTAGGTGTTGTCTTGGTCGCTGGCGAAGGTGGCAGTGAGGCCAGCCAGTGCAGTATTCACCTGCGCTTTGGTGCCTTGGAATTGCAAAATTTTGTCGTTGCCATCCATGGTGACGACAACGCCGGAGCTGGTGTCGTAGCCAAAATCGATACCGGTGTAGTTGGTAAGTGGCGTGCCGCTGCTGTCTTGTAAACGCACTGTCACTTGCACAAAGTCGGTAGCGCCAGGGGCGGCTAAGTCTGGGTCATCGACGCTGAAGCCAGGAACCGGATTGTTGGCACCTGTGGCGCTGTCTATGTTGATGGGGCCGGTTGGGCCAGTGACGGTCGGTTTGTCATTGGTGGGAACCAGCGTGATCAAGAAGGCGTTGTGGTGCGTTGCGTCTCCGCTGTCTTCCAGTACGCCGTCGTTAACGACAAAGTTAAATTTATCGTTGTATGTGCCCAAACTATCGACGGTGGTCGTCGGCAGTTCGGTGCCGCTGTGTTGATAGCTCAGCTTGCCGTCGTCAATGTCTTTTTGTGTGAAGGTCGAGCCAACCCCTAGCGCGGTGCCGTTGAGCAGCAACTTACCGTGAGCGGGCGCTTCGGTAACGCGGTATTGGCGTTGCAGTGTGGTGTTGTCGCGGTCAACAGCTGTTAGGTACGCGCTGGTGATAACGCTGCTGCTGCCTTCAGGAATATTGGCTAGCACGACATTCGCGCCCGTCAATGCACCGCCGCCAGTAACGGTGCCGCTGATGGTTGGATCGGCATCAGACGGTTTGTTAGCGACGATAGGCGCCTCGTTCACTGGCGTGATGTTGATCGTCACAGTAGCGGGTGCGCTCACATTCGATTGTGCGCTGCCATCGGCGAGAGCCGGTGCGCTGCTGTCAGTGCTGAATGCGTTGCCAGGGTTGGCTAAATCATCGCGTACGGTGTAGCTAAAAGTGACTTGCGGGCTGCCGGTATAAGTCAACGGCTCGCTGCCATCATGCACATAACGAAGGCCAGAGGTACCGCCGTCTGCTGTGGCAGTTAGCAGTGAGCTAGGGAGCCATTCACCCGGCGTGACTGCAACCCACGCCGTGCCATTCCAGCGCTCCAATGTACCGTGCGCTGCGCTGCCGCCATCAACGGGTTGAGCGGTCACTTGGAACCATAAGAAGTCTGCAGCACCTTCACCGGTTTGCTTGGTGGGATCTTGGCTTAAATCGACATCGGCCATCCCCAGTTGTGAAGTACCTAAGCGTACCGTGTTGCCGTTGCCTTCCAGCACTTGTGCAGGCGCGCTGCTGTTGGCTGTTGGGCGATCGTTGGTCGGCGCAATATCAATACTGAAAGAGCCATCAAAGTGGTTGTTTGTACCGTCGCTAACACGATAGGTAAAGGTGGCGAGGTGATCTTCACCGCCGTCATGGACGAAACGAATGCTGCCATCATTAATTTCTTGCTGAGTGAACTGGCTGTTGGTGGAGATGGTTTCCCATGAGCCATCACTCAGTTGCCGCTCGACAGTGCCATTCGGCGGCTGCCCTGTCAGGGTGTAAACGGTTTCAGAGGCTGGCAGCACAATCGAAGCAATAATATTGCCGCCGCTGTCTTTCGCGTTGCGTGTAATTTCGTAGTGCAGCATGTTTTGAGTGATGACATTGCCATCTGGCGAAGGCAATACCACATTGGCTTCCTGCCATGCGCCTGCCGAGCCGCCGCTGATGTTGCCTGGCAATGGCACGATGGCGTTAAAGTCATACTCTAGCGATGAACCGCCGTAGCCGGGCCACTCAGGGCGAGGGCCGCCTTCATAAACGCTGTGTGGATCGTTGTTGCCTAAAATACTGAGATGGAAGGTCTGTAGGCTAGGTGCGGCATCGGTTGGGTTGTTGCGAACACCGCCTTCACGGCCAGCGGTAGGTGGATTGCCTGCGGGATCATTCCAAACATCGTAGCCAAACGCGGAATCGCGCACGGTAAATTGAAAGGAATCCGCTTGCGTCACGCCGCTAGCGATGTTGTTGGTTTGCACGAAACGAATTCTGCCGGCATCGATATCCGCCTGCGTAAACCGACCGCCAACACCCAAAGTGATCCAGCCGTCTGCGCCTGCATAAGGGCCGGAGCCTGTGCCGTCTGTCGTACCCCAACCGGCAGTGCCGCCGATAAACAATTGCACTTCACCGTATTGCGGGGTGCTTTCGAGTGTGTAGACCAGCTGCTCGCTCGGTGTGAGTTGGCTGACATCAATCGGATTGCGGTCAGAATCCGTGATATTCAGCATACCGGTGGTGATCACCGGTGCCGTACCTTCAGTAACGCCAAGCGCGGAGCCTGAAGAGCTGTGCGTGTTGCTTAATAGCGGATCATCGTTGTTGGGATCAACAAAAATAGAAACAGTTTTGACAGTGGTGAGTGCGGAACCGATACCGGCACCACCGCCCGCATCTTGTACAGAAATACGGTAGCTAGGCGTGATCGCTGCTGGCGCGTTGGGCTCGGCGCCGTTTTGTGTGAACTTCAATAAAGTGCCAATGTTGACGGCTTCAGCGGCCGTTAAAGTGCGGCTACTCGAAATGGCTTCGCCTGCGTCTACTTGGTTGTTGCCATTGGTATCAAAAAACAGCGTGCCTTGGCCGCCGGTCACTACATTATCGATAACGATGGTGGAGTTACCCAAAGTATCGAAAGTGTCGCCGAGCGTGATGGTGGGAGCGACCGCTTTTACTTGGCCTTCAATGATGCTTGCATCACCCGTAATAGTGGGTGCTTTGTTGGCCGGTGTGATGGTGATGTCAATGCTGCCTGCAGTCTGCCCGCCGCCGCCATCGCTCACGATGACATTGAAGCTGTCTGAACTGTTGGCAGTGAGGTCAGTACCGTTATGCGTATATTTGAGGCTGCCTAAGCTGCTGACGGGAATGACTTGGCCGATGGCAGCCGCGCCGCCCAAATAGGTCAGTGTGCCTTGCGTAGGCAAGCTGGTAATCACCACCATCTGCTGGCCGATCACCTGCTGACCTGTGGCGATATCCGCGTCTAGGGCGTTGCCGTCGATTGCCAGTTGTTGCAGCGTGAATGACGCATTGCCGCCTTCACTGAGCACGAGTGGCGCTTTGGTAGAAAGATCAGGCGCGTCGTTGACGGCTGTCACCACCAAATTGTTGATGCTCAAGGTATTGGAGCCGCCGTTGGATACATCGGTGGCCGTTAAGTCGATTTTTGCTGTGTAGCCACTGGTTGAGCTATTTTTATTGAGCTCGTTAGTGAAAGTCAGTGAGGCGAGTGTTGCATTGATGTTGGCTAAAGAGCCTGTGATGGTGAAATCGGACGAATGGTTCGTGCCTAAGGAAATGGTGGTACCGCTTAAAACGATATCGCTCACGCCGCCAGTAGTTTGCACGCGCACGGTCATGTTGGCAGGGTTATCGGCATCCGTAATAGAAATGCCAGAGATGGCAATGGATGTGTCTTCCGGTGTGGTTCTAGGTGTGGCAGCGTTGGCATCTGTGATGTTGGTAGCAGCCAGCAGCGCATCGTAGCTGCCGATATCTAAGGCCTTGGCTTCAATCGCACCGGTGGCGGCTTCTAGTACCCAGTTGCCACCTCTCGACTCTGCACCCGTAGGGTCAACAGACGCGGCGACATCGGCATCCGTGATCTGTGCGAGTTGGTTGATGAAAGCCTGCCCGGATTCCCCTTGGGCGACATCACAGCCGTAAAGCAAGATATCGGCATCCGCAGTGAGATGTTCGGACCAGTTGGCAACAGACGACGACTGATCATTCAGTGTGGTGTTATTGATTTTGTCACTGCCCAGCTCGAATTCGCCTGGGGTACCGTGGCTGATGATATGCACGGTATCAAATTGCCCTTTGGCCAGCTCAGCGCCGATCGCGGCAATGCCAGACTCATTGGTATCCACAACGCGCACGGAGGCATTGCTCGGTAAACTGCCAATCAGACCCTGCGCGTCAGCCACGCGTGCATCAATCACCACCAGCACATTGCCGCTACCGGCAGGGGCTTCCATGGTTTCGCTGGAGCGGGTATCGGTAAAGGAGGCAGCTTCGGTTTTGGGTGCTTCAAAGTGGTGATCCGACGCGCCAAACTGGTCGGCGGCTACAGCGCCTGCACCGTCAAATAAGAGGCGCTGTTCTAAGGCAAGGCGCGGCTGCTGGAGCAGGTCGTTGTTTTTGCCATGGTTGAAGCATCTCTAGAAAGCTGGTTAAGGTGGCTGCCTTTGCTGAAAAAGGCCAGCAGAAGACAACATTATAAATACTAAATACTAAATACTAAATACTAAATACTAAATAATGATGGCTATTGGCGGGATGTGTTCTCTAAACTTCCGCCCTCCGTAAACTAAAACACTGACCTAACTACACATAATTAATGGATCTCTTGATGGCGAGAGTAATAACAAGTAGAGGCATCCAGCTGCTCACCTACGCTTGCATAGCTTTGGCTGTGATTATTTTTTTTAAAAGCTTCTGGGTAACTGAAGATGCTTTTATTGGGTACCGCATTCTGGATCAAGTCAGAATAGGAAATGGACCAGTGTGGAATGCGGGTATTCGAACACAAATTTTTAGCTGTATTGGATGGTTCTATCTCTTTGTAGTTGTGGGTTTTTTTACACACAATATCTTTATAACACTGGTTATAGTAAATACAGCAGTATTTGCTTTTTTCTTGGTTACAGCAAAAAAAATTTTTGGCGTAACAGTGGAATTCTGTTTGTTTATATTGATTTTATTAATGTCGAGCAGCTTTTATGATTACACCAGTTCGGGGTTAGATAATATTCTAGGGTTCGCTTTTATTTTGTACCTGTATTACAGATATAAGGCCCAGCTTGGTTTTACAAAAGAAACGCTGCCACAGAAAGAGTTTTATGTAATCACCTTTCTTACCGCGATAATTGTCTTTGCAAGGCCAGACCTTATTCTATTTTCTGTGCCGCCTTTCCTTTATATGGTGTACAAGTATTTGCCAAAAATTTCCTTGTTGTTTAAAGCGGGAACGCTTGCGGCGCTTCCTGTAGTTGCATGGTTGCTATTTAGTATTGTGTATTACGGAAAGCCGCTGCCCAATACGGCATACCTAAAAATTTTTAACGGAATTCCAGAAGATGTTGTGCTGGCAAGCGGTATAAACTACCTACTTCAGCACATGGTTTTTGATCCTTATATGCTGGCTGCGATAGGCTTTGGTTTTATCGGGAGCTTGCTTTTCTTGGAGCCGTGGAAGAAAGCTTTTGCTGTTGGAATGGTGGTGTATTTTTGCTATGTCATTTCAATTGGTGGGGAATATATGCTGGGAAGATTTTTGAGTTACCCGTTCCTTGTTGCTGCGTTACTACTCGCTGAAATCTTTAAAAAATTTTCCTTATCTGAAAGCAGAATAAAGAATAAGTTAAAGGTTCTTATCCCTATTTTTGTGGTGTTGGGCTTAACGACGACTGAAAACCCCGTAACGAGGCCGTGGGCATACGGTAGAAATTTGCCTTGGTCTGAGACGCAAGATGCGGATATCCAAACCATGGGTGTTGTGGATATGCGTAAAGCTTATTATTCAACTTCTTCTATCGCGTGGTTCAATAATGAAGCGCGTACAGCAACGGCGAATCAAGATAGTGATGTAAGGTTTGGTGTCGATTTAAAAAAATCAGGCGATAAAGTTGCCGTTATTGGTGCGACAGGCGCCACAGGGTATTACGCAGGAACGGAGATACTGCTCCTAGACTACTTTGGATTAACTGATCCATTTATAGTAATGCTCCCTTCGGTGAGGATGAACTTTACATCCCATTTTGAAAAAGAACTGCCAGAAGGGTATTTTGAAAGTTTTCTGGATGAAAAAAATACACTGAAAGATAAAAAGCTTGATGAGTACTACCGTCACATTAAATTTATTACCACGAGCAAAGAATTATTCACTCTGGAAAGATTTAAAGCGATCTATCGGTTAAATACAGGGCAATACGACTATTTGCTGGAAGATTACCGGGAAGAGATTGAGCGCAAACGTGATTTTAAAATCCACACTTACAAAGTGTGGGGAACGGATATTGAAAAAATACTGTTTGAGAAGCTGGGGTTGATTCCATAGTCATCGGGCTTGCAGCTGTATTTTAAAAACATATAATCCCACATATATTTTTGTGTACACGGTGAGGTGCTTGTGGGACAAGTAACAATCTACCTTGAAGACGGGTTGGAAGCCAAAATGGTGGCCGATGCCAAGGCGCGCAAGCTCTCCAAAAGTAAATGGATTGCGGCGGTCATCCGTGAAAAACTCAATGAAGAATGGCCGCACGCGGTGCGCGAAACAGCGGGCAGTTGGCAGAGCTTTCCCTCGTTGGAGGAAATACGCGGTGAAGAACAGCCCGATAGCCAGCGGGAAATCTTGTAATGTGGGTGCTGGATACCAATACCCTCATCTATTTTTTTAAGGGCGTGGGGCGCGTATCGGAAACACTGCTGAGCCATACTCCTAGCGATATCGCCGTCCCTGCGATTGTGCTGTACGAGTTGGAAGTGGGGATCGCTAAATCCAGCTCCCCAACAAAGCGCCGCCAGCAATTACAAGCGTTTGTCGCCGCCACGCAAGTTTTGGCGTTTGGTGTAAAAGAAGCGCAGGCAGCAGCGCAGATTCGCGCCAGCCTTGAAAAAAGTGGTCAGCCGATTGGCGCTCACGATGTGTTAATTGCTGCCACTGCGCTCGCGCAAAAAGCCACTTTGGTCACGCACAACACAAAAGAGTTTGGGCGGATTAAGTCGTTGGAATTAGAGGATTGGTTTTAGTTTTTATTGATGAATTTATTTCACCGCACTCACCAACACCGGAATTTCTTTGTAGGGCGGTGTGCGCGTGCAAACAGAGAGCGATGACGCTTGTAGCAGCGGTGTCGCCTCAGGGAAGTAGGCAGCGGCGCAGCCAGCGGGAATGTTGTAGCGCACGACTTTGAAATTTTTCACGGTGCGTGTGTCGTCTTCATCGCCGCAACTGTGTAAATCGACTAAATCGCCATCGCGCAAACCGCGTGTTTGTATATCGCCGTCGTTCATAAATATCACATTGCGTCCACCAAACACGCCGCGATAACGATCATCCTGCCCGTAAACGGTGGTGTTGAATTGGTCGTGGGAGCGCACAGTCATCAGCGTTAACACTTCATTGCCGTGTTTGACGCGCGCGCGCTCTACGGGGCCGCATGTGCGCAGTGGGTGTACACGAAATTCGGCTTTGCCGCTCTGCGTTTTCCACTGGCGCAAACGCGCAGTGTTGGTGAGTGTGAAGCGGCCTTGTTCGGCGAGCTTGTGGTTGTAATCGCTGAAGTCATCAACGAGGCCGCGCTGGCAGCGTTCGATGCTGTCACGAATCACGCTGTAGTCGTCGGCCATGATTTTCCAAGGGATGCCGCTTTGAGGTGCCAAGGCATCGCCGAGCAGGGCGACGATGGCTGGTTCGCTCATCATTTGATCGGAGAGCGGCGCTTGTACGCCCTGTGATGTGCGCACATTGCCCATGGAATCTTCCACTGAAACGGTTTGTGCGGTGCCGCCGCGCAAGTCGATGTCGGTGCGGCCGAGTGTGGGCAGTAGCAGCCCAACTTCACCTGGATAGCAGTGCGTACGGTTGAGTTTGGTGGCGATGTGCAGGGTGAAGCGGCAGCGGCTGAGGCCTTCGAGTACGCGAATAGAATCAGGTGCGGCGATGCCGAAGTTGCCACCCAGCGTGAGGAAGGCGCGCATTTCGCCCTTGAACAGGCGCGGCATCATTTGCCCTGCATCAAGACCCGCAGCGCGTGAAAAGCGAGCCAGTGGGAAGGTGGTGGCCATGTTGTCCAGCCAGCGCTCAGAGACCACGGAAGTTGCGCCCATGGTGCGGTCGCCTTGCACATTGCTGTGTCCGCGCACGGGTACTGCGCCTGCGCCTTTTCGGCCGATATTGCCGCGCAGCAGCAGTAAATTCAGTAGTGTCTGGATGGTGTGTACGCCGTTTTCATGGTGCGTCAGCCCCATGCACCAAGTGGCCATTGCAGCGGGTGCAGCGGCATACAGCTCGGCCAGCTCACAGATATCGGCTTGCGGGATGCCTGATTGCTCAGTCAGTGACTCCCACGAAGCGGCTGCCAAATCCGCGCACAGCGCCTCAAAACCTTGAGTGTGTTCGGCAATAAATGCTTCGTCCAACACGCGCGCCGTGCCGTTGGCTTTGGCTGCTGCGTCCATCACCAACAAGTGCTTCATCACGCCTTTGAACAGCGCGAGATCACCGCCGATGCGCACTTGGTAGATACGATGCGCTACCGCCATGCCCGTATTGGCGATCATTTCGCCCATGGCTTTGGGGTCAGAGAAATTGGTGAAACCGCGTTCGCGCAGCGGGTTAATGGCGATGATTTTGGTGCCGCGTGCGGCGGCTTCGTGCAGTGCGCCCATCATGCGCGGGTGGTTGGTGGCGGGGTTTTGCCCGATCACCATGATCAAATCGGCGTGTTCAAAATCATCCAGCGAACAAGTGCCTTTGCCGACACCGATGGATTCTTTCATCGCAAAGCCCGAAGGCTCGTGACAGAAATTGGAGGAGTCGGGCAGGTTGGCGCAGCCGTAAGCGCGCGCGACTAACTGCCACAAAAAGGCGGCTTCATTGCTGCTGCGCCCCGAGGCATAAAACGCCGCTTCTTCAGGTGCAATGGCGCCCAATTCGGCAGCGGCAACTTCAAAGGCGCGCTCCCAAGAAATCGGCGAATAGATACCCGTTTCGCGGGTGTAGAGCATGGGCGTGGTCAGGCGGCCTTGGAACTCCAAGCCGTAATCGCTGCGCGCGCGCAGTTGCTCCAATGTTTGATTAGCAAAAAATTCTGGCGTCGTGGCTTTGCGCGTCATCTCCCACGCGATGGCTTTGTGCCCTTGCTCGCAGCTATCAACTGCGGGCTTGCCCGGTTTGTCGGGGAAGGCGCAGCCGGGGCAGTCAAACTTGGCGAGCTTGTTGGCTTGCAGCAACATCGACACCGTTTTCAGCGGTGACATGCCCTGTTCGCTGTAGGCGTGGAAGGTGCTTTTGACCGCGCCGCGCCCGCCCGCTGGTTTATCTGTGTGGTCGATGCGAATGTCTTGTGTGTTGACGGCTTCAGGCATGGCGACTAACTCCAACGCTGCGAGTGTGCGAATTTTGCGGTGAGGTGCATATTGTAAATGCCGTTACGCCTCACCATGTGTCAAAAGTGACATGGGTCATCTGCCCAGCAAAAGGAAAGGGTGCTTCGTATTGTGGTGAAACGGGTGAACCGGTGTCTCTGCCGATATCCAAACCTTCCCAGCCGATCATAAACGGTTGCTCAATCACCACGCTGCCGCTTTCTTTGCCATTGATCAGCAGCGTGCCAGTGCCTTTGAGTACGCTCAGTAAATTAAAACCTAAACCTTCAGAAAATAATCCTTTGGCAACGGCAAAACTGGTGGACACTTTGTCGTAGCGAAATTGAATATTGCTATTGCCAGCCGGTACAGGATCATTGGATACCAAGCGGATCACATCAATACCGGTATTGCGCTCGTACACCAAGTGATTATTTTTCAAATACAGCGAATAACCTGAGAAGCGATCGCCTTGCGCAACAATGACGCCGTTTTGTTGCTCGCTATCGCGCTGAATGTTGGCGGTGATGGTGTAAGACTTGCCGGGCAAAATCGGTGCTAAGTTGTGCGGCACAGAACCACCGCCGACAGGGAACACCATTTGAGCAGGTTGCGGCAGTAGTACAAATTTTGAATACAGTGCGCGTTCTATTAAACCGACATCCACGAGCGGTAACACTTGGTTTTGTTTGGCGGCATCCCACCATTTTTGTTCCAGCTCTTTCACTTTTTTTGGATATTCTTCAGCAAGGTTTTTAGATTCTGAAAAGTCATTGTTGAGATCAAACAACTCCCATTGATTGGTATCGTATTTGTCGCTGCCTGCGCGGTAGCTGGCAATTTTCCAACCGTCAGCGATGTAACCGCGATTAGCTTCCAATTCGTAATACTGTTCTTTTTTATGCGTAGGTTCTTGCGGTTTGGTGAAGCTGTACGCAAAGCTGATGCCTTCCATCGGTTTCACATCGTGGCCTTGGTATTGTTTCGGCTGTTCGATGCCCAACATCTCCAGCAGTGTGGGCGTGATGTCGTTTACATGATGAAACTGCTGACGAATTTCACCTTTCGCTGCAATACCTTTTGGCCAACTGATAATAAAAGGCACATTCACGCCGCCGCCAAAGACATTGCGTTTGTTGTATTTGAATGGCGTATTGCTGGCTTGCGCCCAACCTAAAGGATAGTGCGGGTGTGTGGTGGGGCCGCCTAAATCTGCAATGTGTGGCAGGTTTTCAGCGGTGGTGGTTTTGTTGTAGTGAAAATAAGCGAGGCTATTCCATTGGCCTTCGGCGTCACCTTCGGGGCTGGCACCGTTATCCGACATAAAAATAAAAATGGTGTTATCCAACTGCCCTGTTTGTTGTAAATAATCGCGCAGTTTTCCAATTTGTTGATCGAGGTTATCAACAAAGCCAGCGTAGTTTTCTTGAAAACGCGCGTACATATTTTTTTGATCCGGCGACAGCGTGTTCCAATCATTCACCAGAGGGTTGTGTTGTGTCAGTACGGTGTTAGGCGGCGCGATGCCGAGTTGTTTTTGTTTATCTAATCGCTGCTCGCGAATTTTGTCCCAACCCTGTGCGTATTGCCCGCGATAGCGTTCGCGATCTTCCGGTTTGGTGTGATGCGGTGCGTGTACAGCGCCAGGGGTGTAATAAAGAAAGAATGGTTTTTCGCGATTCACGGCGCGCAAATCTTTAATCATTTGAATGGCGTGATTGCTTAAATCATCAGGAAAATAATAGTTGGGTGTTTTTGGTGTTTCTTGCACTTCGTTACCGCTAACAATTTCAGCGGGTTCAAATTGATCGGTTTCGCCTTCCAAAAATCCCCAATAGCGATCAAAACCTTTTTGTGTTGGCCAAGAATCGAAAGGCCCGATGCGTGAGCGGTGTTCACCATTGGTGAGATGCCATTTGCCGGCGGCGTAAGTGGCGTAACCGTTTTGCTGCAAAATTTGCGGCAGTGTGACGGCGTTGGGTGTGAGTTCGCCGCGATAACCGGGGTAGCCAAAATCCCATTCGGCTACCCAGCCCACGCCAGCGGAGTGATGGTTGAGGCCAGTGAGCAAGGCGGCGCGTGTGGGTGAACACATCGCCGTGGCAGTAAAGCGGTTGTAGCGCAAGCCATTGTTGGCGAGCTGCTGAATATTGGGGGTGCGAATTTCACTGCCGTAAGGCGAAGTGTCGGAGTAGCCGAGATCATCCACCAGCACAATCACCACATTGGGTGCATTGGCGGGTGCTTTAGGGTCTAAACGAAAATCGGGTGTCGAGCTGCGAATACTGTTTTCTGCATCGCCCGTGAAAACTGTTTCTTTGCCGTCAGCCGTGGAGGTGTGAGTGATCGGCGTTTTGCCGCAACCTACTGAGCTAAAAAGCATAGCGCAGTTATCGCAAGATGGGTTTTGAATGCATTCATCGTTGTGTCTCATCCATTTAGCCGTGTGAGTATATGACGGCAATTTCGGCGGTAGAAGCGGTAGATGTCTCAAAGGAGTGCATCGGTTATTCTGACGCGCCGCATCATTTGATGTTTTGAATACTAAAGGTATTGCTATGTTTGGTTTTGGTAAGAAAACAACGCTGCCACAAAATGAGCAAGATCGCTCTTGGTATATGTTGGAAAAGTTAGTCAGCGAATCGCAAACCGAACAGCGTCGCGCGCGCCGTTGGGGTGTGTTTTTCAAATGCCTGACTTTTGTTTATTTGATTGGTGCAATGTTGTTGTTTTCACCGATTACTCAGCAAGGCGGCAGTAGCAGCGAGCTATTTTCTGCCGCCAAAGATCACACAGCAGTCGTGCGTGTGCGCGGTGTCATCGCTGAAGACAGCGAAGCCAGCGCCAATGTCATCGTCACCGGTTTGCGTGCCGCGTTTGAAAGCAAAAAAACCAAAGCGGTGTTGCTGGTGTTGAACAGCCCAGGCGGCAGCCCCGTGCAATCCAATTATGTGTACGACGAAATTAAACGCTTGCGCGCAAAATATCCTGCCATTCCTTTGTACGCAGTGATTGGTGATATTGGCGCGTCGGGCGCGTATTACATCGCTTCCGCTGCTGACAAAATTTACGCCAGTGAAAGTTCCTTGGTGGGTTCTATTGGCGTTACCGCTGCCGGTTTTGGTTTTGTCGACGCGATGAATAAATTGGGTGTGGAGCGGCGGAATTACACTTCGGGCGCGCACAAAAGTTTTCTCGATCCGTTTTCACCGGCAAAGCCTGATGAAACAGCCTTTTGGCAACAAGTATTGGATCAAACGCATCAACAATTTATTAAGCGCGTGCGTGATGGTCGCGGTAATCGCCTGAAAGAAACACCAGAAATGTTTACCGGTTTGATTTGGAACGGTGAACAGGCACTGAAATTGGGTTTAATTGACGGTTTGGGCAGTCCGGGGCAAATCGCACGCGATGTCGTGAAAGCAGAAGATATCGTCGATTACACGCCTAAGAAAAATCCCTTTGATGCTTTGGCAGGGAAATTAGGCGCCAGCGCGGGTGCTGCATTTGCTGAAAAAATGGGCGTTTCTAGCGAGCTGCAATTGCAATAACTGTAATAACAAATACAGCGCGATTTAATAGCGTACTCAGCGTCGAATCACGCCGACGCTGATACCTTCGATATTGCAGGCTTGCTCGCGTAAATCGACTTCGATGGGCGCGTAGTCGCTGTTTTCCGGCAGCAGTGTTAATTGATGTGCGCTTTTGCCTTTTTGATAGCGTTTCACTGTTACTTCATCTTCAATGCGCGCCACCACAATTTGTCCGTTGCGCACTTGCGTGGTGCTGTGTACGGCGAGTAAATCGCCATCCATGATGCCGATGTCTTTCATGCTATCGCCGCGCACTTGCAAGAAATAATCGACGGCAGGATGAAAAAAATTGGCGGGAATTTGGCAGTAATCTTCAATGTGTTGTTCGGCGAGGATGGGGTTACCCGCTGCGACGCGCCCAATCACAGGAATGCCTTGCTGATGTTGCTCTGGTAGACGAATGCCGCGCGATGCGCCTGCCACCATCTCAATCGCGCCTTTGCGTGCCAGTGCCTTGAGATGTTCCTCCGCAGCGTTAGCGGATTTGAAGCCCAACTTGACGGCAATTTCCGCGCGTGTGGGTGGGTAGCCGGTTTCGTCAATGTGGTTGCGAATCAGGTCGAGGATTTCCTGTTGGCGAGGCGTTAATTCCTGCATGACGGCATCTCTGTTTATATATCCAGCTTGTGATTATATACAGTAATGCGACAGCGGCAAGGGCTGCGTTAAGGTGCTGCCCATCATTTTGAGGAAGAAAAATGTTTCAACGATGGTTGTTGTGTGTGTTGTTGTGCGCGAGTGGTGTAGCTGGCTGCTCAGGTAAACAAGAAGGTCCTGTTGTGAAAACGGCACAGGGCGAAGTGCAAGGCTTCATCAAAGAAGGCGTGCATTTGTTTTACGGCATTCCCTATGCAGCGCCACCCGTAGGGAATTTGCGTTGGCAAGCGCCGCAGCCGCCAGCGAATTGGCAAGGTACGCGTGCGGCAACAAAAGCGCCGCCGCAATGTTTTCAATACATGTTGTATATGCAGCGCGGTCAGGAAGATTGCTTGTATTTGAATGTTGCAACTCCAGATACAAAACCTGCCAAACCTAAACCAGTGATGGTGTGGTTTCACGGCGGTGGATTTATTGGCGGCGACAGTTTGCAAGGCACGCCGATGCAGCGCTTAGCAGCACGCGGCGATGTGGTGTTGGTGAGCATGCAATATCGTGTTGGCGCACTGGGTTTTATGGCGCATCCATCGCTGTCGGCGGAATCAAAAAAATCGGGCAATTTATACGCTTCAGGTAATTATGGTTTGATGGATCAACAAGCGGCATTGCGCTGGGTGCAAAACAATATTGCAGCGTTTGGTGGTGATCCAAAAAATGTCACGATTTTTGGTGAATCTGCCGGTGGTATGAGTGTTTGTGCGCACTTGGCTTCGCCAGCGAGCAAAAATTTATTTCAGAAAGCGATCATACAAAGTGGCCCTTGTTTTGGTAACAACGCCAGTTTGTCTGCAGCAGAAAAACAGGGTGAATGGTTGGCGATTCGCGCCGGTTGTGAAGGGCGCGGCGATCTCCTGCAATGTTTGCGCAGCAAAAAACCAGAAGAAATTTTGCAAGCGCTGCCCAATGATCCTGCGTTTGTTTTTGGCGAAGGCAGTTTTGGTGTTTGGGGGCCAGTGATTGATAAAAAAATCTTGCCTGATGACATGGATACGCTTTTCCGTACCGGAAACTTCAATCGTGTTCCTGTTATCAATGGCAATAATGATGATGAAGGCAGTTTGATGGTGATGTTCTCCCATGAATATCGTTTTAAGCCATTAAAAGCCACAGATTATGAAAAACGCATTCGCTACTTAGTTGGTGATAATCAAGAAATTATCGACAAAGTAAAGGCGCGTTATCCGCTGGAAAAATATGCCGATCCAGGCGCTGCGATATCAGAGGTATTAGGTGATAGCTTTATGGCGTGCAATATCCATCGCACCTCAGATACCTTGGCTGCGTGGACACCAGTGTACGCCTACACTTTCACTTATCCCGATGCGCGTTTTGTGTTGCCGGAAATGCGCAAGTTGGGTGCTTTTCACAGCGCTGAATTGCAGTTTATTTTTCATTCACCGATGAATTGGTTTCTCGGTACTTTTGCGGGCAAGGAATTGAATTTGGCGAACAGTATGATGGATTACTGGGCGCAATTTGCGCGCACAGGCAATCCCAATGATGGCAAGCAGCTGGTGTGGCCTTTGTACATTGTGAACAGCACGGACGATAAAAAACAGATGATGTTTGATCGTGAATTATCAATTTCCAATACCAGCAAACGCGACACTTGCGCATTTTGGAATGCATTAGGGCTAGAGCATCGCCGAGCGTTGCAGCAGTTTGAGTTATCGTCCACTTCGGCGCGGCAATAAAGTAAGCTGACAGCACAATGTGTTGCCTGTCAGTTCGGGAGAGTCGTGGTGGATAGTGCAAAAATGATGGAGGCTTGGCGCGTGATGCGTATCCAAGCGGAGCTAGTAGATGGCATTGAACACCTCACCGGTTTGGGGCCTGCTGTCACTGTTTTTGGCAGTGCGCGTTTACCGGAGACAGATCCTTATTACCAAGACAGCTGCCGTTTAGGGCAGCTATTGGCGGAAGCAGGCTTGGCCGTTATTACGGGTGGTGGCCCCGGTATTATGGAGGCGGCGAATCGTGGTGCATACCAACAGGGCGGTAGTTCTATCGGTTTGAATATTGAATTGCCGCATGAGCAAGGCGCCAACGAATATCAAACCATTTCAATGAATTTTCGTTACTTTTTTGTGCGCAAAATGATGTTCGTAAAGCACACGGTCGGTTTTGCAATTTACCCCGGTGGTTTCGGCACCATGGATGAATTATTTGAAGCGCTGACTCTCGTTCAAACAAAAAAAGTGGATAAATTTCCTATCGTATTGGTGGGGCGAGATTTTTGGTGCGGTCTTCTCAATTGGTTGCATGACACCATGTTGGCATCGGGCTGCATCTCTAAAGAAGATTTGGATTTAATTCAAATTGTTGATTCTGCAGATGAGGCAGCAAAAATTATTGTTGATCGTCACCACGCGTACCCTGATCTTGTTGGTGGTGGGTTTTAGTTTTCTTCGTGTGCCTGTAATGGAGAAAAACCCACCTGATTGAGCATGGTGGTGAGTGCTATCAACGGCAATCCCACCAGCGCGCTGTGATCTTCACTACGCACGGATTCCAACAAAGCAATGCCCAGTGATTCGCTTTTGCAGCTGCCTGCGCAATCAAACGGCGTGTCTTTTTGTAGATAAAAAGCAATTTGTGCTGCGCTGAGTTGGCGGTAGCGAACAGTCGTCGGTATCACCGCTTGTTGTAGTTGATTGTTTTCTGCATCAAACAGTGCAAGTGCACTGTAAAGCACAACGGTTTTTCCGCTCAGCATCTGTAGTTGTTGTACGGCTGCATCATAATTTCCGGGCTTGCCGAGAATTTGCGTTTCAAAGGCGAGTGTTTGATCGGCGCCGATAATTAAAGCTTTTGGAAATTGCATAGCAATCGCACGCGCTTTTTCTACGGCCAAGCGTTCTGCCAGTGATATGGCTGTTTCATGCGGATGAGCGGATTCGTCGATATCAGGGCTTGCGCAGACAAACGGCAACCCCAGTGTTTGCAGCTGCGCTTTGCGATAAGGAGAGGATGAAGCCAGTACCAGTGTTTTCATTGGATATTGTCGAAACGAATTTGTGGCAGTTCGCGCGTGAAGCGTTTTTTACGGCGATAAGGAAAAATATCTTCTACGCTGCCATGCGCGATGCGGTCTTGCATTTGTCGCCAGAAATCCACATGGTAAAGATCGCTGTGGTATTTCTCGAAAGCGCGTTTGGCTTTAGGGTTGCCGGTAAAAAATAGGCGGAATTCTTCGGGAAAAACATCAAAAGGTCCCACATGGTACCAAGGGCTTGAAGCCATTTCTTGTTCTTCTGTTTGCGGTTCAGGAATTTCGCGGAACACGCATTCCGTCAAAAAACAAATTTCATCGTAATCATAAAACACAACGCGGCCGTGTCGAGTAACGCCAAAGTTTTTAAGCAGCATGTCGCCCGGAAATATATTGGCAGCGGCGATTTGTTTGATGGCATTGCCGTATTCATCCATTGCTTCTTCAATTTGCTCATCTGTCGCATCGTGTAAATACAGATTGAGCGGTATCATTTTTCTTTCAGTGTATAGATGGTTGATAACAATCTCGTCGTTTTCTAGGGTGATTTGCGAGGAACTACTTTGTTGAGTTCTGCGAGCAGCTCATCGGAAAAGCGATTCAGTGGGAAACGAAAGTGGCTGAATTCTTGCGTGTCTGCCATGCGGCCAACGCGGTCGTGCCGAGATACTAAGCGGTATTTTTCACGCACAGTTTCGTGGCTCATTTCTTTGGGTGGATCAAATTTATCTTTAATGATTTTGAAAACAATGCCGTAAGAAGGCAGTGTAAATACAGACATCACCATGCCTTTAATGCCAGGGGCAATGACAAATTGGTCATCGGAGCTTTGTAAGTGTTTAAGGAAGCTACGATAAAATTCTGTTTTTCCATGTTTGTTTTGCCCGATAGCGTTGTAAAGCTCGGCAATTTCTTTGTTAGGCATTAATTGTTTTAAGAAAGCGACAATTTGCCCTGGGATCGGAGTGTCCACCATAAAGTAAGAGCGCGTAAAAGAGAAAATGATGCTGACATCGTCAGTATCAAAAATAGCGGTATCAACAAACATTGCGCCGCGTTCGTTATTAATCAAAGGAATAACAAATGGCATTTGCTGGCGGTCGCTGCTGTAAATACGCCCGACTAAATAGGCGCCTTTATTGCGATAAAACACGGATTTAAGCACCTCAACCGTAATGTTGCTGCGCTCTGTTTTCATGTTCGGTAAAACGCGTTCTTTGATAGCTAACACGATATTGCGCACATCGCGCTCAGTGTTTTCCATGCTGATATTGAGTTGGTAATCGGACAGGATGCGATAAATCAGTGCACGAATGCTGCTGCCGATGGAATAGCGATTGAGCAAGCTATCATCGGTTTGGCCTAGCGAACGATTGGGGTCGCCAGCAACAAACATCATGTGTTCATCGACATGTGCGTGCCCAAACAAGTAGCAACAGACAGAGTTGTAAAAGGTTTCCAATAGCTCTTGGTTGTCGAGCGAGCTAATTTGCTGGCGAAAAACTGGTTTTAGTGCCTGCCAAAAAGAAATATCCGCACATTGCTCTTTAAGGAGCTCCTGTAGCTCGCGAGAGATTTCTTCAATAATTTCCTTATATAAATCAATGCGTTGCTTGGATATATCCTGTGCGTCGGCCCAGCGAGCCTTCTCAAATAGCCCGCGAGCGCCCTGCGTCATCAACTGAAAGCATTGAAAATAGCGACTAAAGCCGGTAAGAATAAGGCCGGTGGCCTGTTCAAGGTTTGACATTTGATGACTTGGTGTGATGGATGAGCTGATTATCCTATCACGCAGATAATAAATGCCATGTAGAAAAGACGAGCTATGCAAACAATAAATACAACTCAGAATATTGCTATTTCACAACCAAAATCACAGCCCAAGCGCGTGTTGTTTCGCTCCGTAATTGCGCTAACGACTTTGTTAGCCGCGCCGTTGGCTGATGCCAATTACTATGTGTATCGCGGGCCTAATGGCGAAAAATTGGTGACGAATGTTCCTCGTTACGATTACGCCTACAAGCTGATTGGTCAGGATAAAAATGTAGAAGGCGTCAGTAAATTTATGGGGCGCAAAGGGCGCACGGCCGCTGATTGGCCTATGTGGGCGAGTAGCTCCAGCTATAAAAGAAAATGGGTAAATTCATCGCTGTACGATGATTACATTCGTACTTCGGCAGCAAAATACGGTGTTGAAGCCGCGTTAGTCAAAGCCGTTATACAAGTGGAATCTAATTTCGATCCTGAAGCGGTGTCGCACGCAGGCGCTCGTGGCTTGATGCAGTTAATGCCAAGCACAGCAGGGCAGTACTCTTTAGGTATGCAGCAAATTTATAATCCGCAGCGAAATATTGATGCAGGCGTGCGCCACTTGGCTTATCTCAAAACACTGTTTCCAGGCAACTTACCGTTTGTTGTTGCTGCCTATAACGCAGGCGAAAACAATGTGGTGAAGTACAACGGTATCCCGCCATTCCCTGAAACGCAGGACTATGTGAAAAAAATTGCGCATTCGCACAATATTTTTAAGCGCACCTTCTTCTAAGGTGCTGCCTGCTTCTTTAGTGGCAGTCGCTTATTCTTGTTGATTCAGTAGACTTTTATCCAAAATTGGATAGATTTTTTCGCTCACATTTTCAGCAAAAAACTTAGCGCCGTGCTTATTCCAATGTGAATCCACACGAAAAGTGAGTGGGCGCTGAGTGGTGGAGCGGAACTCATCGAGTAAAGTAAACAGCGGGTATGGTGTTTCTTTTTGGCGCATGGCAAAGTAGCGATAGTTTTCTAGTGCGTAAGGGCCAAGAGCATCAAAACTGCCATTTTCCCAAGAATCTGGAGACTCGTTGTCTGTGTACTGCCAGTGTCGCGGCGGCATAAAAACAATCAATGGTGCGTGCAAAGTATTGGTGCTGTAGTCATTAATTTGTAAAAGCGTATCAAAAATATCATCGAATAAATTGAGTGATGCTTCCATGGGTTGCTTGGCAACAAAGTAGCCGCCTTGCCCAGAGTATCCGAAAATTTTGGCATGCCAGTTGATCCATGGCTCTAGTGTTTCCAGTGATTTTTTTATGAAGAAACTGATTCTTGGAAAGCGCGCAATAAATTGATAAACCCCGCGCCGCTCTAATATTGATTTATAGAACCATTCGTCTCTGTAGTCGCTCATATCGACGGCGAGTAGCACTAAATCAGGCTTGTATTTTTCTCCCATTTCTTTCAGTAGCCGAAGATCTAAATAGGGTGAGCTGGATGTCCAGCCAAAGTTGATGACATTGATGTCATCACGGTTGTAGTGCTTGCGTAAAATATTTTCTAATTGAGAGGGGGGTGATTGTTCTCGGTTGAGCAAGAAGCCGTATATAAAGGAGTCGCCAAGAAAAATGATGTTGAAGTCGCTGTCTTTAATATCACGGGCTTCATGGATAGAGCGAATGGCATCGCTGTTTAGCCCGTTAAAATGTTTGTCACCCAACTGCATTCTGTGATCGGGATCGTTAACAATTTTGGCAAACATCTCCATGCCAAAAATAAAATTTTTAGCGTTGATGGCTAAAAAGACTACAATGCCTAATAAAATAGTGGCATGGATAATACGAGTAGGTTTCGCTCTAAAATATCGAATCAATCGCAGCATATTATTTTTTATTCTGTCGCAGCACTTCAAACAAACACACGCCAGTTGCCACAGAAACATTCAAGCTGCTGGTTTCGCCTTGCATAGGAATAGCGATCAATTCGTCGCAGTGTTCTTTGGTTAAACGACGCATACCGTTGCCTTCTGCACCCATCACAAAAGCAAGTGGTAGCGATAGCTTGGTTTTATAAAGTGATGCAGTGGCCTCGCCTGCTGCACCGATAATCCACAGCCCGTCTTGCTGTAGTTGTTTGAGTGTTCTCGCCAAGTTAGTAACAACAACGAGTGGCAGCAAATCAGCGGCTCCTGCGGCAACCTTACGCACGGTGCTGTTCATACCGGCAGAGTTATCGCGCGGCACAATCACCGCATGCACGCCAGCGGCTTCGGCGGTACGAATGCAGGCACCGAGGTTGTGGGGGTCGGTGACGCCATCCAACACCAGCAGCAATAATTGTTTGCCGTGTTGTGCGATGAGTGTCGGCAAAAAATCTTCGTCGTACTGCTCCCCTGGCTGGCATTCAGCAATGATGCCTTGATGATTGCCGTCAGCGCGTTTATCCAACTCTTTACGCGACTCACGAATAATTTCGATGGCGTTGCGCTGTGCCGCATCGATCAGCTTTTGAATGCGATCATCTTGCCGACCTTGTTGCACATAGATGCGCAGCAAACGCTGTGGCTGCGATTTTAGAACGGCAGCGACGCTGTGTATGCCGTGTATCCACTCATGCTGACTCATACTTTCTTGCTGCCTTTTTTGCGTTTTTTTGCGGTGCTGCTAATGATGTCCAGCAATTCGAGGTCGATTTTTCTGTCGTCTAAATTGACGCGTACTACGCGCACATTGACGCTATCACCCAAACGATAAATTTCGCCACTGCGTTCGCCAACTAAGCGTTGGTTGTCGGCATCGTAGCGGTAGTAATCGCGTTTGAGCATGGTGACATGCACAAGACCTTCGATATAAATATCTTTCAGCTCGACGAATAAGCCAAAGCTAGTGACAGCATTGATAACACCTTCAAAACTATCGCCCACATGCTCAAGCAGATATTCACATTTGAGCCAAGCCACGACATCACGCGATGCTTCATCGGCACGCCGTTCATAAGCAGAACATTGCATGCCGAGTGCATCCATAGCGGCATCGTCGTACGGATAGATTTTTTTCTGTGGCAGCGCGGGCGCAGTTTCTACGCAATGCACGGTTTTTAATTCGCGGCGGTTGCGAATGAGATAACGAATCGCGCGATGCACCAATAAATCAGGGTAGCGACGAATCGGGGAAGTGAAGTGTGTGTAGCTGTCGTAACCCAAGCCAAAATGCCCAACATTATCCGGCTGATACACCGCTTGGCTCATGGAGCGCAGCAGCATGGTTTGAATCAAATGCGCGTCGTTGCGCTCAGCCACTGCGCCGAGCAGTGCTTGGTAATCAGCGGGCTTGGGTTTGTCGCCACCACCGAGTGAAAGCCCTAAACCACTGAGAAAAGCGCGCAGACCTTTGAGCTTTTCTTCGCTAGGCCCTTCGTGCACGCGGAACAGTGCAGGGACTTTTTGTTTGTCTAAAAATGATGCCGCGCAAGTGTTTGCTGCCAGCATACATTCTTCAATTAACTTGTGTGCTTCGTTGCGCACAACAGGGATGATGCTGTCGATTTTTTTATCATCGCTAAAAAGAATACGGGTTTCTTGTGTTTCAAAATCAATCGCACCGCGAATGTCACGCGCGCCACGCAAAGCTTTATAAAGAAGATAGAGTTGATCAAGGTGAGGTACTAGCGCCGCGTGTTGTTCGCGTATCGCGCTGTGACTTTTATCTTTTTCGTCGATGATTTGAGCAACCGTGGTGTAAGTGAATCGCGCTTGCGAGTTCATCAGGCCTTCGTAAAAACGGTAGCTGCTGGTACGGCCGCTGGCGCTGATGTTCATTTCACACACCATGCACAGGCGATCAACATGCGGGTTCAGCGAACACAAACCGTTGGATAATTTTTCCGGCAGCATCGGTACAACCGAGCCTGGAAAATACACAGAAGTAGCGCGATGGATGGCTTCGCGATCGAGCGGGCTGCTGGGTAAAACATAGTGCGAGACATCGGCGATGGCGACATACAGCGTCCAGCCGCCACCTTTGCGTTTTTCGCAGAAAACTGCGTCATCAAAATCGCGCGCGTCTTCGCCGTCGATGGTAACGAGCGGCAAATGGCGTAAATCCACACGATGCTTTTTGTCTTTGGCTAATACAACATCCGCTAACGCATCGGCGGCTTGTTCTACATCGTCTGGCCACTGCCAAGGAATACCGTGGTTGTGTACGGCGATACGAATTTCCATGCCGGGGTCGAGATGATCGCCCAAAATTTCCGTAATGCGCCCCGTCGCCATGTGATGATGGTCAGGGTAGTTTTCAATTTCGACCACCACCATCTGCCCGTTTTTTGCACCGTTGCGATGTTGTGGCGGAATGATAATTTGCATAGCGATGCGAGCGCTGTCGGGCTTCACAAACAACAGCCCATTTTCTTCGGTTAATTTTCCCGCTAATTGATGATGTGCGCGTTGTAAAATTTCGACTATTGCCACTTCAACACGACCGCGTTTGTCGATGCTACACGGGCTGGCCAACACGGTGTCGCCATCAAATACTTTTTGCATTTCGCGCGCGCTGAGAAACATGTCTTTGCCGCCGTCTTCAGGGCGCAAAAAACCAAAACCGTCGCGGTGCGCTAAAACCAATCCTTTAATGAGATCTGCTTTTTTGGCAGGCACAAAACCATTGCGGCGGTTTTGTAGCAGTTGCCCATCGCGACACATGGCACCCAATCGACGGCGCAGTGCTTCAACTTGTTCTTCATCGCGTAGCTTCAACGCAATGCACAGCGCCGCGTGATCCATCGGCCCTTTGCTGTTCTCTAATAAAGAAAGAATAAACTCGCGACTGGGGATGGGGTTGTCGTATTTTTTTGCTTCGCGTCGAAAGTGCGGATCGGTGCTAACCGTGCGTTGGCGAGGCGAAGGCTTACTCGATGGTTTCTTGGTTTTTTTCATCTATATATATGTCGCAAGAGGGAGAGAGGTTGAGCGCGGTTTTGATTATTGCAGACCGCCGTGTGCATAGCGATAGAACATTGACAGTGTGGAAGCCTGCCAGTACAGTTCGCGCCCTGAGCCCAGATGGCGGAATGGTAGACGCGCTAGCTTCAGGTGTTAGTGACTTATGGTCGTGGAGGTTCAAGTCCTCTTCTGGGCACCAATTAAAAATTGAAAACCCGCTTCGGCGGGTTTTTTGTTGCCTGTCGTTTATGATGCCACCATTGTTAGTGACAAAATGTGTTGGAGCGCTTTTATGAAATCACGCATCGCTTTACTGTTCCTGCTGGTCTGCACTTCGTTTGGTGCCGTCGCAGAAGAAATTGGTCATGTGGATACCGTATTCAAATGGATAGGACCCGATCACAAAATTGTGGTTGAAGCATTTGATGACCCGTTGGTGCGCGGTATTTCTTGTTATGTGTCGCGTGCAAAAACGGGTGGTATTAAAGGTGCGTTTGGTTTGGCAGAAGACCCATCGAATTTTTCTGTCACTTGCCAGCAAGTGGGAGATATCAGTTTTGTCTCGCCGTTGCCCAACAAGCAGTCGGTTTTTAAGGAAGGCGCATCTTTGGTGTTCAAACATGTGCAAGTGGTGCGCATGGTGGATGAGAAACGCAACACGCTGGTGTATCTCACTTACTCCGATCGCGTGATCGAAGGCAGCCCAGAAAATTCCATCACCGCATTTGCGATTCGCGGTCAAAAAATTCCGTTGAAATAATTTTTTAAGGATAAAAAAAAGCCCGACTCTCTGGGGGGAGGAAATCGGGCAAAGACCATTAAGGAGTGAAACATTTAAGGAACTGAACCCTATGGATAACTTGCGCTACCCAACCCTTCTGACTTGTGGGGGGGGGGTGTCAAAAGGGCAAGTTCAGTATCGACCAAGTGGCTCAGAAAGCCAAGCCCTATTTTTATTTAGAGTAGAATTTGTTGTTGCTGTCTCAAATGGCAATCTATTATTTTGTTATTTATCAACAGGTTATAGGTCTTTTCTCATGTTTAAGGTTCAGACTTTCAATAAGATTGCCGTCAAAGGCCTCAACCAATTCACCAGAGAGCGCTATGAAGTGGCGAGTGAGCTGGGTCACCCAGACGCGCTCTTGCTGCGCAGCCATAAACTGTCTGCGGCGGATGTCGGGGCGAGCGTCTGCGCCATTGCTCGCGCCGGTGCAGGGGTTAATAACATCCCAGTAGCGGAGATGACGGAGCGCGGCATTGTGGTGTTTAACACGCCAGGCGCCAATGCCAATGCCGTGAAGGAGCTGGTGCTGGCGGCGATGCTGCTGGCTTCCCGTGACATCCTCGGCGGCGTGCGGTTTGTGCGTGAGGAGCAGCAGGAGACGGACGACGCAGCGCTCTCTCGCCTGCTGGAAGCCGAGAAGAAGCGCTTTGCGGGTAACGAGCTGGCGGGCAAGACGCTGGGCGTGGTGGGGCTGGGCTCGATTGGCTCACTGGTCGCCAATATGGCGCTGGAATTGGACATGCAGGTGCTGGGTTACGACCCAGCCATCTCGGTAGATGCAGCATGGCGCCTATCGCACCGCGTACAGCGCGCAGAGAACTTACAAAGCCTGATGATGCGCTCGGACTTCATCACGCTGCATCTACCGGTATTGGACGCTACACGCGGCTTAATCAATGCCGAGCTACTGAAGGTGGTGCGCCCCGAAGCCTGTCTGCTCAACTTCGCGCGCGAGGAGATCGTCGATAACGCCGCCGTGCTGCAAGCTCTGGAGCAGGGGAAACTCGGTCGCTTTATTACCGATTTCCCGACGCTGGCCTTGCTCAAGCACCCCAAAGTCATTCCTATGCCGCACATCGGCGCCAGCACCGAGGAGGCTGAGGAAAACTGTGCGGTGATGGCCGCCAATCAGCTGATGGATTTTCTGGAGAACGGCAACATCCGCAATTCGGTCAATTTCCCGACCGTGTCGCTGGAGCGCACTGCGAGCTATCGCTTGGCGATCGCTAATCGCAACATCCCCAAAATGCTGGGGCAGGTGCTCTCAGTGATTGCGGAGACCGACAACAATGTCGCGGACATGATCAACAAGAGCCGCAACGACATCGCCTACAACTTGATCGACATTGCTGTGCAACCCGATGAGGCGACTTTGGCGCGCATTCGCGCCATCGAAGGCATCATCAATGTGCGTTTGATTTAAGTTTTTCACGGTATGCCGCTGGGAGTTATCTGCTCGGCGGCTAGCGTGTAGAATGCTGCATTCCTCATGAATTACTTTAAGAAAATAACCCGATAGATTCATCGCAAAAATCTTTATTTATCAATAAATTGCGTTGATTTTCTAAGGAATAGCATCAAGGATTTTTTCGTTATGCGGCTCAAACATGTCAAGCTGGCTGGATTCAAATCGTTCGTCGATCCGACCACAGCCACCTTCCCCAGCAACCTCACGGCGGTCGTCGGTCCGAACGGTTGCGGCAAATCCAACATCATTGATGCCGTGCGCTGGGTGATGGGCGAGTCTTCTGCGCGTAACTTGCGTGGCGAGGCGATGACGGATGTTATTTTCAACGGCTCAAACAATCGCAAACCGGCAGGGCAAGCCAGCGTTGAACTGATTTTTGATAACTCGGACCACACCTTGTTGGGCGAGTACGCTGCGTACAGCGAGATTTCGATTCGCCGTTTGGTGACGCGCGATGGGCAATCGCAATATTTTTTGAACGGCACCAAATGCCGCCGTCGTGACATCACTGATATTTTTCTTGGCACCGGTTTAGGACCGCGCAGTTATTCCATCATCGAACAGGGGATGATTTCGCGTTTGATCGAAGCCAAGCCTGAAGAATTGCGCGTGTTTATTGAAGAGGCGGCGGGGATTTCCAAATACAAAGAGCGCCGTAAAGATACAGAAAGCCGAATGAAGCGCACGCGCGAAAACTTAGAGCGCTTGACCGATATTCGCGAAGAATTGGAACGCCAGTTGATGCACTTGCAACGCCAAGCGGCGGCGGCAGAAAAATACGGTGTCTATAAAGAAGAAGAGCGTTTGCTGAAAGCGCAGTTGGCAGCTTTCCGTTGGCAGAAGTTGGATGGCGAAGTGAGCCAGCGCGATCATTTGATTCGTGAACTGGAAGTGCAAGTTGAGGCTTTGGTGACGGCGCAGGTGTCGATCGACACGCGTATCGAAAAATTGCGCACCGATTTCACCGAGCAGACCGATCGCCTCAATCAAGTGCAAGCCAGTTATTACGCCAGTGGCTCAGAAGTGGAACGCATCGAACAGACGATTCGTTTCAACCAAGAACGACAGCGCAGCCTGCGCGATGATTTGTCGCAGACGGATAACAACCTCGTCGAGTCGCAGCGCTTATTGCAACAAGATGAAGAAAAAATGGCGATGTGGAGTGAGGAATTGGATGAATTGTCGCCAGAATTGGAAATGGGACGCGAAACCGAGCTGACGCTGTCCGATCAATTACTGCAAGCTGAACAAGCCATGCAGCAGTGGCAGCACGAGTGGGATGAATTCAACCAAGCAGCCAACGCGCCGCGCCAAGAAGTGGAAGTGCAGCAATCGCGTTTACTGCATTTTGAAAAATCACTCGCGCGCATGGGTGAACGCATTGAGCGCTTGGAGCAAGAAAAGCGCAGCTTGATTCAAGATTCGGAAGAGCAAGAAATTTTGATGCTGCGTGAGCAGTTGGCGGAGTTGGATGCGCAGACTGAGACGCATCAATCTGCGATGGATCAAGCCGTTTCTGTGATCGGCGCGTTGCGCGATGAAAATACACAGCGCGCGCAAGCGTTGGATGCGGCGCGTTTGCAATTCCAAACTTTGACGGGCAAACAAGCCTCTTTACAGGCTCTGCAGCAAGCGGCGATGGGTAGTACCGACGACAGCGTCAACGCGTGGTTGGCATCGCAGCAGCTTGAAAAAAATCAGCGATTGGTTGAGCGTTTGCGTGTTAACAGTGGCTGGGAAATCGCTGTTGAAACCGTGTTGGGCAATTATTTGCAGGCTGTGTGTGTCGATAGCGTTGATGCTTTAGCAACACAAGCGGCTGCAATGGAAAAAGGCGCGTTGGTGTTGTTAGATAACGGCACAGCGACTAGCTCAACCGCAGGCAGTGATTGGCTGATCAAGAAAATCGACGGCGCAGAGCAGGCGAGTGCGCTGCTGTTTGGTGTGCGCTGTGCGGAATCTTTGACGGATGCGCTGGCGCTGCGCAAACAGTTGGGCGCGGGTGAGTCCGTTGTCACGCGTGAAGGTATTTGGCTGGGCAGTAATTGGTTGCGCGTGGCGCGCGATACCGATGTGCACAGCGGCGTGTTGGCGCGCAAAGCAGAATTGGAAAAAATTCTCGCCGAGTTAGAGCAAGTACAAGACACGGTTGATCAAGGTGATGGCGCTTTGCAGGCCGTTCGTGCTTCCTTGGCAGAAAAAGAAATGCAGTTGGAAGAAAGTCGCCAAGCTTTGGCTTCTTTGACGCGCAAGCATGGAGAAACGCGCGCGCAGTTATCAGCACGAGAAGCGCGCGTTGAACAAATTTTGTCGCGTCGCGATGCTCTGGCGCAAGAAATTGGTGAAGTGCACGAGCAGTTAGCCGTTGAAAAAGAAACGCAGGCGGAAGCGCGCGCGATTCTTGAAACGGCGATTGAAAAAATGGAGCGCGATACGCAGCGCCGCGAAGCGCTGTTGGATGTACGCGATAAAAATCGTCAAACTTTGGATGATGTGCGTCAGCGTACGCAGCATCAACGCAACCGCACGCATGAATTGGCGATGCGCGAGCAATCTTTGCGCACGCAGTCCGATGCCATGATGCAATCTATCGAACGATTGCGTCAGCAAGTCACCGCTTTGAATGAACGCCGCGCACAACTGAGCGAAAGCTTGGAACACAACGACGATCCGAACGAAGAACTGAAATTACAGTTAGAAGAAAAACTGCAACAGCGATTAGTGATTGAAGATCAATTAAAACAAGCGCGCATTGTGTTGGATGAAGTGTCACACGATTTGCGTGAAGCAGAACAAAATCGCTCGGTGGCAGATCGCAATACGCAGGGCGCTCGTTCGCGTTTGGAGCAAGAGCGTATCGCGGCGCAAGAAGCGCAAATTCGCCGTAAAACACTGGATGAACAGCTCAGTGAAACCGAGTTCGAGCGCGAAACACTGCTGAGTCAGTTGCCAGAAGACATCAACGAAGAGCGCTGGGTGGCTGATTTAGAACAGATCTCGGTGCGCATTGCGCGTTTAGGGCCGCTCAACTTGGCGGCGATTGATGAATACAAAGCGCAATCGGAAAGAAAAACTTATCTCGATACGCAAAACGATGATCTGCAAGAAGCCCTGCAGACTTTGGAAAACGCGATTCGCAAAATTGATCGCGAAACGCGAACACGCTTCAAAGAAACTTTTGACAACATCAACAGTGGTTTCCAAGAGTTGTTCCCGCGCGTGTTTGGCGGAGGTCATGCTTATTTGGAAATGACGGGCGAAGATTTACTCGATACGGGCGTTTCCATCATGGCGCGACCACCGGGTAAACGAAACAGCACCATCCATTTGTTGTCGGGCGGTGAAAAAGCAATGACAGCAATTGCATTGGTTTTCTCCATCTTCCGTTTGAATCCCGCACCGTTCTGTATTTTGGACGAGGTGGATGCGCCTTTGGATGATGCGAATGTGGGGCGTTATTCAAAAATGGTGGTGGAGATGAGCGAGAAAGTGCAGTTCATTTTTATCACGCACAATAAAGTCACGATGGAAGCCGCCAATCAATTGATGGGTGTCACCATGCATGAGCCAGGGGCGTCGCGCTTGGTATCGGTGGATGTGAATGAAGCAGTGGAACTAGCCGCTGTTTAAGGAGAAATCTATGCGTCGCTTAATAATTTTATTGTCAGGATTGATGTTGAGTTGCGCAGCAGTGGCTGCCGATGTGCGTCATTCTGTGGTGCAGATTTTCAATCAGGGTCGCAATGTTGATTTTCAGTATCCATGGCAAAACGGCAATATCGATTCCGGTTCTGGCACTGGCGTCATCATTGCGGGCAATCGTATTTTGACGAATGCGCATGTCGTCGATAGCAGTTTGCAGTTACAAGTGCGTAAAGTAGGTTCTGATAAAAAATACGCCGCAGAAGTGGCTTTTATTTCTGACGAGCGTGATTTGGCATTAGTCACGGTAAAAGATGCAGAGTTTTTTCACGGTACGGAGGCATTGCCTTTAGGTGCATTGCCATTATTAGGCGATGAAGTAACTACCTATGGCTTCCCCGTCGGCGGGACACAATTAGCGATTACACGCGGCGTGGTTTCGCGTATTGATTACGCAATTTACGCACATTCGGGTTACCCTAATTTAGTGTGCCAAATTGATGCTGCAATCAATCCTGGTGCTAGTGGTGGCCCTGCAATTGTGAACGGGCATCTCGCTGGATTGAACTTTCAAGGATTGCCGAGTGCAACAGCATCCAATGTGGGTTACATCATTCCGCCGCCAGTGGTTGAGTCTTTTTTAAAAGATATTGAAGACGGCAAAGTGAATGGCGTGCCAGAAATTGCTGTTGTAACCCAGCCAACAGAAAACCCACAGTTGCGTCAGCGTTATGGTTTGAAAGAGCAAGATGGCGGCGCGTTGATTATCAACTTATCCGGTCTGGAAAAAGAAAAAGAATTATTGAAAGTGGGTGATGTTATTGTAGCGATGGACGGCCAATCTATCGGTAATGACGGCACTGTGCGTTTTTCAACAGCGGATCGTATTGATAGCAATATATTGATTGCTAGACGCCAAATAGGTGACAGTATTCCTATCACAGTGATTCGCGATGGCAAAAAAGTAGATATCAATTATTTGCTGACATACACATTAAAAGATTCGCGCATTATTGTTGGGCATCAGTCAAATTTTGTTCCTGATTATGAAGTGCTGGGAGGTCTAGTCATCATTGAGGTGAATGAGGATTTGATTCGTACATGGACAAAATATGTTCCTCCAGAAATCAGTATTCAGCGTTATCAATACCGTAAAACGCCATTAGCAAATGATGATCGTATGCTGATGGTGATCAATGTATTGCCTGATGAGATTAACCTTGGTTATGAGTCGATGCGGTATAGCGTTCTCAGTAAAATCAATGATGTTGAAGTTTTAAACTTAAAACAAATGCGAGAGCAGTTAAAGAATATACAAGGTGATTTTGTTACATTGAAGTTTTCAATCATTGAAAATCAGCTGTCATTTTCGCGGGAAGATTTGGCTAAAAGGACGCCAATTATTGCAGAGCGCTATGGCATCAAACCTCAAAAGGAGGAGCCGGTTTTAGCGCCAGTCGCCGCGCAATAACTTTGCTTTATGACGCCCTATGTCTTGGTGTTGGATCAGGGTGGTCAAAGTAGCCGCGCTATTGTTTTTGATGCGAGCGGTGTAGTGGTAGCGCAGGCGAGGGTTCCTGTTACCACAAATTATCCTGCACAGAGTTTCGTTGAACAGAGTCCCCAAGAAATTCTTCAGTCTTTGTATCAAGTGATTGCGGATGTTGCTGAGCAATTAGGAGAGCAATGCAGCAATATAACGCAAGCTGCATTGATTGTTCAGCGTTCTAGTCTTGTTGCTGTGGATGTTATTTCACGCAAAACATTGTCGTCTGTTTTAAGTTGGCAGGATACGCGTAACGCGGAATGGCTGAGTCAAAAAATTAAAACTGCTTCACAGTGGTTGCGCAAAAATACAGGTTTGTATGCCAACGCGCATTACGGTGCCAGCAAAATACGGTGGTTGCTGGATAGCAATGAAGCTGTAAAAGAATCTGAACGCAACAATACGCTGTGCATTACACCGTTAGCGGGTTTTTTGTGTTGGCAGTTAACGCAGGCTGAAACAGTGATGGTTGATGCGGTAATTGCATCTCGAACGCTGTTGACAAAGATGGGGGAGTCGCAGTGGTCGCCAGAGTTGCTGGATTTTTTTGCGATTTCCTCTAATTTTTTGCCAAAAATTTATCCCAGTCTATATCCCTATGGGGTTATATCTGTGGGAAAACACACTGTTCCATTGACGCTATTGGGCGGTGATCAAAGCTTTTTTATGCTCTCTCATGCGTTGCAGTTTGATGAAAGCACAATATTTATCAATGCTGGAACAGGTGCTTTTATCCAGCAAAAAATGGCTGCGTTGGATGTGCCAAGAAATTTATTGGTATCACCTTTGTGTATTGCTACAGAGAAAAATCAGTCCATTGTCGTGGCTGAAGGCACTGTCAATGCAGCAGCGACGGCATTGGAGTGGTTGTGGCAACAACAAGGTGCGGTATTTTCTAGCAACGATTGGCAGGCGGCAGATAAAGAAAGCAATCTTTTCGCTGAGAAAACTCCTATTTTTATCAATCGAATAACGGCAACAGGATCTCCAGATTGGTTGCCTGCAGGAGACTCTTATTTTTCAGAGGAGTCTTCTTTTGCATTGCAAGCGATAGCGGTTTTGGAATCTATTGTGTTTGCTTTGCAGAGAAATATCGATCGTTTGCGCACAGTCAAACCATACAGCGCAATAGTGTTGAGCGGTGGTTTATCAAACCTACCTATTTTTTGTCAGCGTATAGCCGATATATCGGGCGTGAGAGTTTATCGCAGTAACGATGTGGAAGCCTGCGCACGCGGAGCTGCTGCCCAGTTGCTGCCCAGTGTGATTGGAAAACAATATTACGATCAGTTTGAGCCGCAGCCTGTAAGTGCATTACAGAAGCGCTATCAGCAGTGGACGGCTTTGATGAGTCAATTATCTATTTCTGGGTGATATAAATGCAGCGTGCGCGTATCGGCTTTTTGGGTGCGTTTGCCTAAGTGTTTTGTAATCGTAGACATGAGCTTTTCTGCTGTAGCGCGATACGCCGTTAATTTTCCACCATACACACTGATCAAACCATCATCATCTAAAAAACGCGTATCGCGTTGCCGAAAAAAGGCGCGTTGTTCGGATTGCGGTAAAACACGCAAACCACTGAATTTCTGGGTGATAGTGAGATCAGCGGTTGGGAAATGATTTTTTACAGTGTCCAATAAATACTGTGTTTCTTTTTCTGTCGGTGCGGTGTTTTCTGGTTTGTCTTGATGGAGCGTTTCTGTTGTGCCGACCAAGGTTTTGTCGTACCAAGGCAAAACAAACACGGCGCGGCTGTCACTCGCTTCTAAATAAAAACAGGTATCACTGATTTTCTTGTCGAGCACAATGTGTGCGCCTTGTACTAAATCAATGCTCAGTTTTTCTTTGCGTCCACAACGGTCAATGATGTCATTTACCCAAGGGCCGCTAGCGTTGATGACCAGCGAGCTTTGTAGTGTGAATACGGTATTTTGATGATGAACATCTATTTTCCAGCTGTGCTTATCTTTAATAGCAGAGAGCAGTTCTGCCTGTTCCCACGCTTCGCACCCCAAAGATTCTGCGCTATTTTTAACGGCAATTGTCAGTAGGCGATCGTCTGTTTGTGCATCTTGGTAGCAAAAAACCGTAGTAAGGTTTTCTGTTGATAAGCCATTCAGCGTTGTTGGCCATTGTTCGCGCGGAATCATCTGAAAGCGGCTGTGTGCTTGAGTAAAGCCAGTTAAGAGACGGTACAGTGAAAGGCCTATCCATAATTTCCACGCAGGAAATTTTGAATGCTGGTATACGGGAAGAATGAATGGCCTAATATGTGCCAGTTGAGGTGCATTTTTTAACAGTAACTCGCGTTCCTGTAAGCATTCACGCACTAATTTGAATTGCCCTGTTTGCAAATAGCGCAAGCCACCGTGCAGAAGTTTGCTGGATTTACTGGAAGTAGCAGATGCCCAAGTGTTTTTTTCTAAGAGTAAACACTGGTAGCCGGCCGCAGCGCAAGCTTGTGCGATGCCGGCGCCGTGGATGCCGCCGCCAATAATGATGATGTCATAACTGGTTTGTGTGTTATTGCTTTCCATAACTGCCTAACATTTCACCAATGGAAAAAGTTTCTATAAAGTTTGCTCCGCGTGATAACAAATGATTGCCAAGAGCGATGTGATCCACTTCATAGACAGCCACAAGGCATTCATCCATATGGAGAGAATCTTGCTCTGGGATGCGTTTGTAGTTGCAGATAATCATTTCAGCATTCAACTCTTGTGCAATGCTATGGCGAAGATGCCATTGCCTAAGCACAGCGCCAAGGCGTTTGAAATGATAATTTTTTGCTATGCGCAATGCATCGATATCAAAACTGATCAGTATGCAGCGATCAATCACGGGTGATAAAACTTCAAAGATGCCTGATAAACAAAATGCTGCGCCGTAATCTCTGGTGGCTTCTTCTTTGAGCTCTACTAAAACTTGTACTTTTGGATTGGCTTGCATGATGTCAACAAGCGCTTGCAGTGGTGCAAGTTTAATCTCTTGAAATTGTGTGCCAAAGCGCGTGGGTTCGTTGGCAGTAATGCTTGCTAATTCTTTGAAGGTGTATGCACTGAGTTTTTTGTTGATGCCCGCAATACGCAGTAAATCATCATCGTGACAGATCAGTGGAATACCATCGCTAGAAAATTGCACATCAATTTCGATGTAGTGTGCGCCGCAGGCGATGGCTTCATTGATCGCACGCGGCGAATTTTCTGGAAAATGCTGCTGATAACCACGGTGCGCGATGAGTTGTTCGGCAGGAATGCCATTGAGTGAATGTTGGGTGTGTGTGGGCATGGTGCGTGACCCGATTGGCTTTGTGCCAGTATAGCGAGAGGGATAGTGTTTTGTGAGCGTGTGCTGGGTTTGTTAGACTGAAGACTCGCTGGTGACAGAAAAAAATCTTATGAAAGTTGCTGTGGTTCCCGTTACTTCCTATCAACAAAATTGTTCGCTGATTCTCTGCGAGGAGACAGGAAAAATTGCTGCTGTAGACCCCGGTGGCGATCTTGATCAGTTGGAAGCGCAAATTGCTGCGATGGGTGGAAAATTGGATGTGGTTTTGTTGACCCACGGACACATGGATCACTGTTCACAGGCGCGCGTTTTTGCTGACCGCCATGGCGTGCAAGTGATTGGCCCGCATGAAGAAGATTGCTTTTGGATTGAGATGTTGCCAGAGACCTGTAAACGCGTCGGTTTTCCCCATGCTGATGCTTTTGAACCAGATCGTTGGTTGAAACATGGCGATACAGTTTCTTTTGGCAACATCACACTGCAAGTTTTGCATACGCCAGGACATACACCGGGGCATGTGGTTTTTTTCAATGCAAAAGAAAAATTAGCGTTTGTCGGTGATGTAATTTTTCACGGGTCGATAGGGCGCACTGATTTTCCGCGCGGCGATTTTGATACGCTGATTCAATCCATCCGCGAAAAACTTTTTCCGTTGGGTGACGATGTGACTTTTGTGCCAGGTCACGGGCCTGTTTCTACTTTCGGTGAAGAAAAACGCAGCAATCCTTTTATGAGTGGCGTTTACCGTTAGTGATAAACGCCACTGTTTTATTTCTGATAAAACTTAGTGGTGATGACCGCCTGGACGGTGCACATGACCGTGATCCAGTTCTTCTTGTGTCGCAGCACGCACATCAACAATCGTGACATCAAAATTGAGGTGTTGACCCGCTAACGGATGGTTGGCATCGACAGTCACTGTTGTGTCATTCACTGCAGTCACCGTCACGCGTTGCACATAACCGTCGTGGTTTTGTGCTTGAAAAGTCATGCCTGGCGCAATGCTGTCTGTGCCTTGAAACATTTCGCGCGGAATTTGTTGAATCAATTCCAAATCGGTTTCGCCATAACCTTCTGATGGAATAACACGCACCTGTGCGGTATCGCCCGTTTTTTTGCCCACTAATGCATTTTCTAAACCAGGAATGATATTGCCCGCACCTTGCAAATAAGTAAGCGGCTCACCACCGGCAGAGCTGTCGATCACTTCGCCGTTATCGCCAGTCAGTGTGTAGTGCATAGAAACAACGCTATTGGGTGCAATTTGCATGTTGTGTACTCGTGGAGGTTGAGAGTTATCGTTGCAATGCTTTTTTGTAAGCGGCAACGGTGGAGGGAAGGCCGTTATACAGTGCATCGACTGTCAGTGCATGACCAATTGATACTTCATCCAGTGCGGGCAGTGCTTGTACAAACGGAGGAAGATTTTGCAAATTTAAATCATGCCCAGCATTTATACCCAGCCCGATATTGTGCGCGTGTGCTGTTGCTGATGCGTATTGTTGTAATAGTGTCTGCCATGCGGTTGGATTGTTTGTTTGATTGGCAAACGCTTCGGCATAAGGGCCGGTATAAAGTTCGATACGATCAGCGCCTATCGCTTTCGCCAAACTGATTTGTTCGCAGTTGGGATCCATAAACAAACTGACGCGACAACCGATGGCATGCAGTTGTTGAATCAGTGGTTGCAAACGCTCGCCATCTTTTTGTAAATCAAAACCGTGATCGGAAGTGAGTTGGCTGTCGGTATCCGGCACTAAAGTGCATTGATGTGGCGAAGATTGTCGCACCAGTTCTATGAAGCCTGGATAGGTGCCACGCGCATTAGCAAAAGGGTTTCCTTCGATATTGAATTCAAGATTGGGAAAATCTGCCAATAATTTTTTTAATGCAGGTATGTCGCTGGCGCGAATATGGCGTTGATCCGGACGCGGGTGTACCGTGATGCCATCGGCGCCGAGCGCGATGCACTGTTTAGCGTACTGCAAAAGATCAGGAAAGTTGCCCTCGCGCGAATTGCGCAGCAGAGCAATTTTGTTGATGTTAATGCTGAGGGCGATCACGGGAAGTTGCAGGCCTTATGGTAGGCGTTTGGCGCTGAGAATAATTACATCTTGTGCAGGCACATCTTGGTGCATGCCTCGCTCGCCGGTGTTCACTTGTGCGATACGCTCAACTACTTCCATGCCTTTAATCACTTTGCCAAAAACAGCGTAGCCGGGTTTGCCAACATTGCTATTTAAAAAAGTGTTATCAACGAGGTTAATAAAAAATTGCGCAGTGGCACTGTCTGGGTCACTGGTACGCGCCATGGCTATCGTACCTTTTAGGTTTTTCAGGCCATTCATGGATTCATTGGCAATGGGCGCTTGCGTGGTTTTTTCGGCCATTTCCTTTTCAAAACCGCCACCTTGGATCATAAAATCAGGAATGACGCGGTGAAAGAGCGTGTTGTTGTAGAAGCCACTATCAACATAGCGTAAAAAATTGGCGACAGTTTTGGGTGCTGCTTTTTCATTTAATGCTAGTGTGATGTCGCCCATGCTGGTTTTTAGGAGAACTTGTGTCTCACTCGGTGTGTTGGCCAAACAGCTGAAGCTAACCAAGGTAAACAGGAAAGTGAGGAGTAACTTTTTCATTAGTACCATCCATCGTTGCGGCGTTTAGTGAGTAATTTAGAGAGCAAGATACTGACCACGCAGCTCAAGGCCACCAGCAATCCACCATACAAAAACCAAGTCTGATTCTTGCGATCTTTCAGGCGTTCATTGTCTGTGGTGAGCAGCTCTTTTTCAGCGGTGAGTAAACTGTTTTGATTAACCAATTCGGTGTTGCGTTGATGCGTATCAATCTGCGATGTGGAAATTTGTTTGAGCGCAATCAGTTGCTCTTCCACTTGTTTTTTCTCGGCTTGTAATTGAGCAATCATTGCATTGGCTTGCTCTAGTTGAATGCTGGTCGGTGCCTCTGTGCTGAGATACTGTGCTCTGACCCAACCTTCAATGTTATTGGCTGTGCGAATGCGTACATAGCCTGCATTATTGTTGGTTTCTAATACAGTAACTAATTCACCGCTGGGCAAGCCTTCGTGAATCAGCTTGCTTTTTTCACTTTTATCTGCACGCACGGGGGCAAAAACTTTATCTGTGATGTAGTGCGCAGGCTCTTCTGCATACAGAAGTTGACTGCTAGCCAATGCCAACACGGCTAAAAAATTTTTTTTCATAATGTTTGATCTGAAGAAGATTCGTGTGAATTTTTCATGTGAGGAGAAATAATGATTGCCGAAATAACAGCCAGAAGCGGTGAGGAAGCCAAACTCCATAATTTATATCGAACCCATATGTCTTCTGGAAAATTAAAAGCAACGAATAAGTTCAATGCGCCCATCAATAAAAAATATCCGGCCCAAATAAAACTCAATCGCGCATAAATATTTTTTGGTAATGCCATTTGCTCGCCGAGTGCGCGCTCCACTAAACCCTGTTTTGAAAATAGTTGCGTGGAAGCAAAGGCCAGTGCAAACGCCCAACTTAGCGCAGTTGGTTTCCATTTGAGAAATAATGGGTTGTGCCAAAACAGCGTTGCGCCACCCAATACAAGTACCATGGCGAGCATGCCCAATTGCCCTTTGGTGAGTGTGCGTTTCCAAAACCAAATGGCTACAAATACCAATACAGTTGCAGCCATCAAAGCAGCAGTAGCGCTGTAAATTCCATTAAATTGGTAATGTATGCCCGCGAAATCCAGTGTCTTTCCGTTTAAGAAATACACAACACCGAAAATGATGACTGGCAATATTTCGAGCAGGGCTAGCATGCAAATTTTTTGGTGGGAGTGGAGGGGTTCGACATTCTAACCGAGTCTCCTGATAATCACCGCCCAATTGTGTGGAGTGTGTATGAGCCAGTTTTTCCAGATTCACCCAGAAAATCCGCAGGTGCGCTTGATTAAGCGTGCCGCTGAATTGATTCGTGATGGCGCTGTGGTGGTGTACCCCACTGACTCTGCCTATGCCTTGGGCTGCCATTTGGGGGATAGGCAGGCGCTGGACCGCATCATGGCGCTGCGCGCAGTGGATAAGCATCACAACTTCACCTTGATGTGTCGCGACCTTTCCGAACTGGGTACTTACGCGAAAGTCGATAACGCGACTTTTCGGTTGCTGAAAGCCAATACCCCTGGCGCTTACACTTTTGTGTTGCCAGGGACGAGCGAAGTGCCAAAACGATTGCTGCATGAAAAACGCAAAAGTATCGGCTTGCGTATTCCAGATAACCGAATTGCTCTCGCGTTATTGGAAGAACTCGGCGAGCCTTTATTGACGAGTACATTGATTTTGGCAGGCGAAAGTGAACCATTAAATGACCCTTACGACATTCGTGATCGTCTAGAACAGCATGTCGATTTGGTAATTGATGGTGGTTACTGCGGATTAGAACCGACTACTGTGGTGGATTTGCGCGAAGGGACACCGGTGATTTTGCGGGAAGGGGCAGGAAATACAGCAGCGCTAGGTTTGTAAGTGTGCATGAAACAGCGGTTTAACTGCCGTGTGGTTAAAAAAATAAAAGCCTCTTGAGAGGCTTTTATTTTTTCTACATAACAAAAAAATTATTTTTGTTTGATCTGCTCAGCGGATTGCGTGATGGTTTCTGGATCCAAACCGCGGTGACCCCAGAAATCGCCTTCGCAGAATTGGCGCGGCAACCAATCATCACCAACACACAAACCATCCCAACCGATTTCAATTTCAAAACCGAAAGGGCTGCTCATGTAGAACGACAGCATGTTGTCGTTAGTGTGACGACCGAGTGTTGAAGTGACACGAATACCGGCATCGTTAACACGGTCGTAGCACTTCAACACATCGTCAATCGTTTCGCATTCCAACATTAAATGATGCAAGCCATTGATAGGGCCAACGCGTGTCAAGCCAATCGTGTGGTGGCGTGGGTTGCAATAGAAAAAATTGGCGGACATTTCAGGGCCAAACTCGATGTAATCACTCATGCGGAATTCCAACACGCGCGAGTAAAAATCAATCGAGGCTTGCAAGTCCGACACAAACAAATTCATGTGTCCCATACCCAACTGGCCTGTTTTAAATTGCATACCTTGTGGTGATACAAATTTGAAATCTTCCACTGCACCCCAGAAAAACTCGATGGCATTGCCCGCTGGATCTTTGCTATGCGCGATACCGGAAACAGAACGCGTACGCGCTTCTTCGGCTGTACCCATACGCGCTTCGATGCCTTCTGTTTTCAATTTGGCAACAACTGCTTCCAAATCTTTTTGGCTGGCAACTTCCAAACCGATATACAAAATACCTGCATTAGTTTGATGCGGATGCACCGCAATGCGCCATTGGCGATGATCCAATTTCAAATACACGGAGCCGTCAGGGCCGATTCCGCAACCTTTACTGGCGGGGCCAGAAGTGGGATCCATCGGCACACCAAATGATTCACCCGGCAGCGCGCGAGCTGGCATGGCACCGATAATTTCCGTGCCGTATTTCATCCACTGCGATGGATCCGGTGCGCCAAAACCTAGATATCCCAAACTTTTAATGCTCATGCTGTACGCTCCTGTTGTTGATCTTGCTTGTAAATTTTTTTGAAACCGTGCAACCTTACTGCCGTATTTGACCATCGCCCAATACGACATATTTCTGTGATGTCAGCCCTTCCAAACCGACAGGGCCGCGCGCGTGGAATTTGTCGGTCGAGATGCCAATTTCCGCACCTAAACCGTATTCAAAGCAATCGGCAAAACGCGTCGAAGCGTTCACCATCACACTGCTGGAATCCACTTCGTTGAGAAAGCGGCGCGACTTGCTGTAGTTTTCTGTGATGATACTGTCGGTGTGATGCGAACCGAAGTCATTGATATGCGTCATGGCTTCATCAAGATTTGCAACAATTTTTATCGCCAAAATGGGTGCCAAATATTCGGTCGACCAATCTTCAGCAGTTGCCGCACTGATGTCCGCAAGAATCCGACGCGTTTTTTCACAGCCGCGCAATTCCACTTGTTTTTCGTCATAGCGTTTTTTTACAAGTGGCAAAAAAGTAGCTGCCACTTTTTCATGCACCAGCAAAGTTTCCATCGCATTGCACACGCCGTAGCGATGACATTTTGCATTGAAAGCAATATCAGAGGCTTTGTGTAAATCCGCTTCCTCATCAACATAGACATGACAAATACCGTCGAGGTGTTTGATCACAGGCACGCGCGCTTCAGCCGACACGCGTTCAATTAGACCCTTGCCGCCGCGTGGAATAATGACATCGACAAACGCTGGCATCGCCACCAACAAACCCACGGCTGCGCGATCGGTGGTGTCGATCACCTGCACGATGTCTTCGGGCAAACCCGCTCGTTGCAAACCTTCGCGCACACACAAAGCAATCGCACGATTGGCGCGGATTGCTTCCGAGCCGCCACGCAAAATACAGGCGTTGCCACTTTTCAAACACAGGCTCGCCGCTTCGACCGTCACATTTGGACGCGATTCATAAATGATGCCCACCACACCCAAAGGTGCGCGCATTTTTCCCACTTGAATACCGGAGGGGCGATAACTCATATCCGTGATAGTGCCGATAGGATCAGGCAGTGCAGCAACTTGTTGCAGCCCTTCTATCATGCCGGCAAAAGTTTTTTCGTTGATGATCAGGCGATCTAACAACGCGGCATCTAAACCGTTTGCACGACCTGCTACGACATCTTCAGCATTTGCTTGCAAAATCTGTTCACGATTGGCTTGCAAGGCTGCGGCAATCGCTAACAGTGCGGCATTTTTTTCTTGCGTCGATGCACGCGCCACGGCACGCGCCGCTGCGCGCGCCCGTTGACCTACATCGTTCATGTACTGCTGGATATCCATGATTGCTGGACTCACCGAGAAAAAGGGACTTGGTATTGTAGCGGAAAGCAATGCTTAGCCTTCAGCTGGCGGTGCGGGCTGCGATACAGTGCTGCGGTTAAACACCACCTGCAAAAATACGCGGAAAGTGACCCACAGTGAGCGCAGATTCCAGTGCTTTAGAGCCTGAATCACACGATGTGGGGTGAAATAAAACCGTAGATTAGCGCGACGAATTGCTTTACCTAGCGGGTAACCATAAACGCGTTCGTACCATGAGGTGTAATCGCGGTAACTACCGCTGTCCACTTTCGCCGCATCCAGCGTGATAGCTTCATTAGCTTCCAGCGCTAATTGAAATAAGGGGGTATTCGGTTGTGGGATAACAGTAAAGAAATACGCCAGTGTCATCGGCGTGGTCAGCGCAAAATTAATAGTCGCTTCCAATTCTTGTGCTGTTTCTGTGGGAAAACCCAGCATAAAAAAGCAAGTGACTTGTATGCCCCTTGCATTAAATAACTCCAAGGCATGCTTGGCTTTATCAATATCCAGATGTTTTTCAATCAGCGTTTGTAAGCGCGGCGTAACAGTTTCAATAGCAATGCAAACGGCATAAGTGCCGCCATCGCACATAGCATCGACCGTTTCTTTATCCAAAATATCCGCGCGCAAACCGTTAGGAAATGCGAACTTCATTTTTCCAGGCCAACGCCGCTGCACTTCTTGCATCAACTGACGCACACGCGGTTTGTGCAAATTAAAAATATCGTCTTCGATATGAAATTCATCGACGCCGTATTGTGTATACAGGTGTTCAATATCCGCAATAACGCGCTCTACGCTGTGATAGACAAATTTTTTACTAAAAATATCGTGGCAGTAATTGCACAAATACGGGCAGCCGCGCGAAGTAAACAACGGCGCGTAGCGTTTACCTTTTAAGTTTGCGGCATGATTGGGCTTGCCCGCATAAAGCTCAAAGTCCACCACATCCCAAGCGGGCATAGGCAGCGCATCCAAATCAGCAATGAAGTCCTGTTTTTTACTGAGTTGCAGCGACCCATTGGGTAAGCGACGAGAAAATCCAGGGATGTCTTCACCTAATGCTTGATTGGTGATAACGCGATACAGCACTTCTGGAAATGCGCGATCGGCAGGCCCTTCAAAAACCCAATCCATTGCAGATTCTTCTAACACGGCTTTCGAATTATTGAGCGCGAACGGTCCGCCCATCACAGTGATAACGGCAGGATTGATTTTTTTTGCAAAGCGCGCCACTTGATAGCTGGCTTGCGCTTCAAAATTGAGTGCAGAAAAACCAATCACATCAGGTTGAAAGTTCTGCAAAGTCGGCAGTAGTTCTTCTGCAGACATTGCGGCAACTTTCATATCAATCAATTTGACATCAATAGCAGCGCCCAAGCGTTGACGCATAGACGACAACAAATAAAGCAAACCCAAAGGCGGCGATTGAATTGCAGCGACTACCGGTTGATACGGCTTTAGTAACAAAACTTTCAGCGGGTTTGCGGTCGCTGTTTGCAACAGAGAATCTTCGGCTGGATTCGTTGCAGAAAACAACGACGCAGAGGCTGCATCGGAAGTGATAACCATGATTTTCTAGCGGCTTTTTCAATTTTATTTTGTCGAATTACTATGCCAGAGCAGTCCATGCTGAACAAGTGAATCCAGCTACATGCCGCGATCCAAATTGCGATAGCTCAGCGCCTCACGCAGATGCGCGGCAGTGATTTGCTCACTGCTTGCCAAATCCGCAATGGTGCGTGCGACTTTCAACACACGATGGTAGGCGCGGGCAGACAGCCCCAATTTGTCCATCGCACGCGCCATCAGATCGCGCTGTTCATCATCCAGCACGCAATACTGTTCGATTTCTCGCGTACCTAAGGCCGCATTGCTTTTGCCTGCACGCGACAGCTGCCGCTCGCGCGCCGCACACACGCGTTCGCGCACTTGCTGTGAGGTATCGGTTGCCGCAGCAGGCGCCATCACTTCACCTTGTGGCAGAGCGGGAACCGTGACATGCATGTCGATGCGATCCAGCAATGGCCCCGATAAACGATCGCGATAACGGCGAATTTGTTCCGGCTTGCAGCGACAGGCGGTGCGTGTATCACCCGCATGCCCACAAGGGCAAGGGTTCATCGCCGCCACCAACTGAAAACGCGCCGGAAACTGTACTTGCGCGTTGGCGCGCGCAATCAAAATTTCGCCGTACTCCAACGGCTCACGCAACACTTCCAACACCGTGCGCGAAAACTCTGGCAACTCATCCAAAAACAAAACGCCGTGATGCGCCAAAGAAATTTCACCCGGACGCGGCTGGCTGCCACCACCGACGAGTGCCACAGCAGAAGCAGTGTGGTGCGGTTGCCTGAAGGGTCGCTCACAAATCACCGCCTGCCCGCGCCCTGCCACTGAATAAACTGCTGCAATTTCCAACATTTCTTCGTCGCGTAAGGGCGGCAGCAAACTCGGTAAACGCTGCGCCAACATGGTTTTTCCGGTTCCCGGAGGTCCACAAAACAATAAATTGTGTCCGCCCGCTGCTGCAATTTCTAAAGCGCGTTTTGCTGCTAACTGCCCGCGCACATCGGCTAAATCCCACTGCGTTTGTTTTGTGTTTTGATTTTTCTTTTGTCGCGATAACACCGGCAATTTTTCTTGTTCATGCAAATGCGCGCAGACATCCAACAAATGTTTTGCGGCATGAACATTGCACCCTGTGTATTGCGCAGCTTCTTCGCCATTCACTTGCGGCAACAACAATGCGCGATTGTCTTTTGCACACGCCATCGCCGCTGTTAACGCACCGCTCACGCCGCGCAATTCACCCGATAACGCTAACTCGCCAATGCATTCCAACTTTTCTAACGCTTCGGCAGGTACTTGCCCAGAAGCCGCGAGAATGCCGAGCGCAATCGCCAAATCGTAGCGACCACCTTCTTTCGGCAAATCCGCCGGCGCGAGATTGATGGTGATGCGTTTCGGTGGAAAATCAAAACCGGCATTGAGCAGCGCACTGCGCACGCGATCTTTGCTTTCTTTCACTGCTGCTTCCGGTAAACCAACAATCGATAACTGTGGCATTCCGTTAGAGAGATGGGTTTCGACAGTAACTAAAGGTGCGTGGATGCCCATTTGGGCGCGCGAATAAACAACAGCGAGTGACATCGCTAATCTCCTTCCTTGGTGATGTGGGTAGTGCGTCCTGTGCACCATTGTCCTTAATGGCGCGGGGTTTGTCCAAGCGTCGCCAGTTGTTGCTCTGCTTGCTCCAATCGTTCACGCGTACGCGCCAACACTTTGCACTGAGCATCGAACTCGCTGCGATTGACTAAATCCAATCGTGAAACAGCGGATTGCAGCAGTGCGCGCAGAATTTTTTCCATTTCCTCTATGGGCGGCAATGCGCCGCCCGTCAACTGCTCATTCAGTTGTGCCGCTAATTTATTCAACAAATCCGCAGGAATATTGATAGCCATAGGTAAAGCTACTCCCAGCTCAGCGCACCACCCGTTTGATATTCAATCACGCGCGTTTCAAAGAAGTTTTTCTCTTTGCGTAAATCCATGATTTCGCTCATCCAAGGGAAGGGGTTTTTCACGCCTGGGAATGCTTCTGGCAAGCCCAGCTGTGCTAAACGGCGGTTGGCGATGAAGTGCAAATATTCTTCCATCATCGCCGCATTCATGCCGAGTACGCCGCGCGGCATAGAATCGCGCGCGTATTCCACTTCCAGCTGCGTGCCTTCCAAAATCATTTGGATAACTTCTTGTTGGAACTCTGCTGTCCACAAATGCTGGTTTTCCAATTTGATCTGGTTGATAACATCCACGCCAAAATTCAAGTGCATGGATTCATCGCGCAAAATGTATTGGAACTGTTCGGCAACGCCGGTCATTTTGTTGCGGCGACCCATCGACAAAATTTGTGTAAAGCCGCAGTAGAAGAAAATGCCTTCCGTGACGACATAAAAACCGATCAAATTGCGCAGCAGTTTTTGATCCAGTTCCGGTGTGCCGGTGTGGAAATTGCGATCCGCCAAACCTTGTGTATGCGAGAGGCTCCAAGTCGCTTTTTTGGCGATAGAAGGCAGTTCGCGATACATATTGAACACTTCGCCTTCATCCATGCCCAGTGATTCGATGCAGTATTGGTAGGCGTGCGTATGAATCGCTTCTTCAAATGCTTGGCGCAACAAATACTGGCGGCATTCTGGGTTGGTGATGTGACGATAAATACCCAGCACCAAGTTGTTGGCAACCAAAGAATCCGCTGTAGAGAAATAACCGAGGCTGCGCATCACAATACGGCGCTCGTCATCAGACAGTGCGTCTGGTGTTTTCCAAGTCTGAACATCTTTTGCCATGTTGATTTCTTGTGGCATCCAGTGGTTGGCGCAGCCGTCGAGATATTTTTGCCATGCCCAATCGTATTTGAACGGCACTAATTGATTGAGATCGGCGCGACAGTTGATCATGCGCTTTTCATCGACAGAAATACGCGCAGCGCCCATTTCCAATTCTTCTAAACCGGTTGCGGAGTCCATCGTATCTACCGCGTGTTGTGCTTGTGCGATAGCTGCCGTCATATTGGCAGGATCATTTTCCAATCGCACGGGGGCAGTATTTTTAGCAGCAGGTTGCTCTGTGGCAGCAGCTTGAATGGCGGCTTGCACAACAGGGGCTGGCACCGGCTCTGCAATTTTTGCAGCAGCAACAGGTGCAGTGTTATTCATTTCTTCACTGTAATCATCCCAACTTAGCATCGTCTTCATTCCTGTGTTGTTCTGTAAAAAACTATTCAGTTTATCAACTTAAGCGTTCTTGTAATGAAAAACTTTGCGCTCGATTAAGTTTGTAAAAAATATCGTTGGCGGCCGTGCACAAGTCACCGCACCGCCAACGATTTCTCCCCCCAGAGAGAAACGGTTACTGACAAGCCTCGCAATCGGGATTATCAATAGAACACGCTTTTGGCACCGGTGCTGCTTGTGTCATATCCGGTACGCTGTTGGCTGACACCGCGTTCAGTGCGCCAGTGTTAATGGTGGATTTTTCAGTCGTGGTCGCAGCTAACGCGCGCAAGTAGTAAGTGGTTTTCAAACCGCGATACCAAGCCATGCGATAGGTGACATCCAGTTTTTTGCCGGACGCGCCAGAGATATACAGATTGAGTGATTGCGCTTGATCAATCCATTTTTGACGACGGCTCGCTGCATCCACTAACCAGCGCGGTTCTACTTCAAACGAAGTGGAGTACAACGCTTTGAGATCGGTAGGAATGCGATCAATTTTTTGTACGCTGCCTTCGTAGTATTTCAGATCATTCACCATCACGCTGTCCCACAAACCGCGTGCTTTCAGATCATGTACTAAGAATGGATTAACGACCGTAAACTCGCCCGACAAATTCGATTTGACATACAAGTTTTGATAAGTCGGCTCTATGGATTGCGATACACCACAGATATTAGAAATAGTTGCAGTTGGTGCAATCGCCATCACATTGGAATTGCGCATGCCTTGCGAACGCACTTTATTGCGCAAGCCGTTCCAATCCAGAGTTTGGCTGCGATCCACTTCAATAAATTCTGCACCGCGCGCCTGCACCAGTGATTCGATGGAATCGATCGGCAGAATACCTTGCGACCACAGTGAACCTTCAAAAGTAGAGTAGCGACCGCGCTCTAATGCGAGATTGCTGGAGGCTTCAATCGCAAAATAGCTGACCGCTTCCATTGAGCGATCGGCAAACTCAACCGCTTCATCCGAGCTGTAAGGAATACGCATTTTGTACAGCGCATCTTGAAAGCCCATGATGCCTAAGCCCACAGGGCGGTGGCGCAAGTTGGAAGTGCGTGCAGCCGGTACGGAGTAGTAGTTGATGTCGATGACATTGTCGAGCATACGCACCGCAGTTTTGATCGTCTTCGCCAATTTTTCTGTGTTGAGTTTTCCGTTTTCGATGTGTTGCAACAAGTTGATGGAGCCCAAGTTGCATACGGCGATTTCTTCATCCGCTTTGGTGTTCAAAGTGATTTCAGTGCACAAGTTAGAGCTGTGTACCACACCGACATGTTGTTGCGGGCTGCGCAAGTTGCACGCATCTTTGAAAGTGATCCAAGGGTGACCCGTTTCAAACAACATGCCGAGCATTTTGCGCCACAAATCTTGTGCGCGAACGCGTTTGTACAAACGCATTTTTCCTTCGCGTGCGAGCTGTTCGTATTGTTCATAACGCTGTTCGAAAGCGGTGCCGAACAAATCGTGCAAATCCGGTGTCTCGCTGGGCGTGAACAGTGTCCAATCGCCATCAGTAAACACGCGCTTCATAAATAAATCGGGCACCCAGTTAGCGGTGTTCATGTCGTGCGTGCGGCGGCGATCATCGCCGGTGTTTTTACGCAGTTCGATAAACTCTTCTACATCAATGTGCCAAGTTTCTAAATAAGCGCAGACAGCGCCTTTGCGTTTGCCGCCTTGGTTGACGGCCACAGCGGTGTCATTGGCGACTTTCAAGAAAGGCACCACACCTTGCGATTTACCGTTGGTGCCTTTGATGTAGGAGCCGAGTGCGCGCACTGGTGTCCAGTCATTGCCGAGACCGCCAGCCCATTTGGACAGCATTGCGTTGTCGCGAATTGCGCCGTAAATGCCGTGCAAATCATCGGGTACGGTTGTTAAGTAGCAAGAAGATAATTGTGGGCGCAGCGTGCCAGCGTTGAATAATGTTGGCGTTGATGCCATGTAATCAAACGACGACAGCAATTCATAAAACTCAATCGCGCGTGCTTCTTTGTTGGCTTCTGCAGCGGCTAAACCCATCGCAACACGCATAAAGAAAACTTGTGGCAATTCAAAACGAATGTCGTCTTCTGTGTGAATAAAATAACGATCGTACAGCGTTTGCAAACCGAGATAGTTAAATTGCATATCGCGTTTAGCATTCAAAGCGCGACCCAATTTTTCCATGTCGTACTGTGCTAATTCCGGTGCTAACAATTCCAGTTCAATCGCTTTGTGAATGTAAGCAACGAGTGCGCGAGGATACAACGCCGCCATTTCGCTTTGCGTCGCTTGTTTAGCGATACCGAGAAAAGACAGTGCTTCGGCGCGCAGTTGATCCATCAATAAACGCGCAGTGGCGTAAGAATAATTGGGTTCTTTTTCGACGAGTGCGCGCGCAGTGATCACCAGTGATGTGTTGACATCATCTTGTGATACACCGTCATAAAGATTGCGCATCGCTTCTTCGATAATCGCGTCAGCTTCTACGCCTTCCAATTCAACGCAGGCTTCGCGCACCACGGTTTCTAAACGACCAACATCTAGTGGTTGCTTTGAGCCATCCGCGAGCGTCACATTGATCGACGGATGCGATTTGCGTTCGGTTTGTTGTTTGGCAGCGCGCAAACGCGCGTGTTCTTCGCGATACAGCACATAATCGCGCGCGACTTTTTGTTCACCGTTGCGCATCAAAGCCAGTTCGGCTTGGTCTTGAATGTCTTCGATGTGCACCGTGCCGCCAGAGGGCATGCGACGGCGGAAGGTTTGGTCGATTTGCTGCGTCAGGTTAGAGACGGTTTCGTGGATGCGCGATGACGCGGCAGCAGTGCCGCCTTCAACGGCCAGAAAGGCTTTGGTCAGCGCCACGGCGATCTTGCTGCTGTCGTAAGGCACAACGGTGCCGTTGCGTTTGATGACGCGGAGCTGGCCAGGAGCTGTGGCGGCGATGCTGTTGAGGTCATCTTGCTGAGTAGGTGCGGTGGGCATGGTCTGTGTAGGGGCTTGTATGTGGGCGGTTTCAGTGTGCATGGCAGCCTCGTGATCTCTCTTATTATGTGTAAGGTGCCTTTGTGGCACCTGCTTCCGTTATGAGGGCCTACTCAGGGGGTAACCCCTATATATTGGGGTTTTGAGCTGGCGAGCTACAAGATAATGCGCTTTGCTGGGTAAGGCAAGGGATATCTGAGAGAGAAATCTGTGGATAAGTTGTGTTTCATCAACAGAGCCGAGGGTTTGTGATGAAGGTATCTTTTTTGTTCTGATTGACTTTGCCGTCCTTGCTGGCAAAATCGTCAGCCTCGCGCCGGGGAGCGGCCATCGAAGACCTCATTCTGATGGCTGCCCGCAAGATCAATCGTCTGTTTCCCGGCCTTTGTGCGCCCATCCAGCTCACGACTTCCCGTATCCGTAAGCGCTTATCCAGCGAATGCCACGGGGCTTGGGGCAGAGTGCCTTGGTACTCTGCATCATGATTGAAGCCTGTGATCACTCTGTGCGCCCTAATTTCTGCTGTGGGTGCCGTAGTAAGCAATGATGGAAATGATATGACTGAGCAAAAAACAGAACTGCTGTCTGGTGGCGATATGCTGATTCGTGCTTTGCGCGATGAAGGTGTTGAGTATGTCTTTGGTTATCCTGGCGGCGCAGCGCTACACATTTACGATGCCATTTTTAAGCAAAAAGATGTGCAACATGTTTTGGTGCGCCATGAACAAGCGGCTACGCATGCAGCTGATGGCTACGCGCGTGCTACCGGCAAAGTAGGCGTGGTGTTAGTAACTTCTGGCCCTGGCGCAACGAATGCCATCACCGGTATTGCCACTGCGTACATGGATTCCATTCCGATGGTGGTGATTTCCGGTCAAGTGCAAAGTCATTTGATCGGCGGCGATGCGTTTCAAGAAACTGACATGATCGGCGTTTCTCGCCCTATCGTAAAACACAGTTTTATGGTGAAAGATCCGGCGGAAATTCCTGAGATTATTCGCAAAGCGTTTTATATCGCTAGCACGGGTCGCCCTGGCCCTGTGGTTGTGGATGTTCCAAAAGATAAAACGCATCCGCATCTGAAATTTGAATACAAATTTCCAGAAAAAGTGAAGCTGCGTGCGTATCAACCGCCAGGTCGTGGGCACGCAGGACAGATCAAAAAGCGGTACAAGTTTTGTTGGAAGCGCGCCGTCCAGTTATTTATGCCGGAGGCGGTGTTGTGCAGGGTGATAGCGCGCAGTTGTTAACACAGTTGGCGCAGCAACTCGGTTATCCCGTTACGAATACACTGATGGGTTTGGGTGGTTATCCGGCCAGCGACAAGCAGTATCTCGGCATGCTTGGCATGCACGGCAACTACGAAGCCAACATGGCGATGCATCACGCCGATGTGATTTTGGCGGTGGGCGCGCGCTTTGATGATCGCGTGACTAACACGCCGTCAAAGTTTTGTCCTGATGCAAAAATCATTCATATTGATGTTGATCCGGCGGCAATTTCTAAAACAGTGCACGCGGATATTCCTATCGTTGGCATGGCAGATTCTGTTTTGCGCGATATGCTCGATATCATCAAAGACAGCAAAGAAAAACCGGATGCTGTTGCGCTAAAAGATTGGTGGAAACGCATTGAAGAATGGCGCGAAGAATACGGTTTGTATACGCAGCCGCGTTATGCGCCGTCTGGCGGCACATTAATCAAGCCGCAAGATGTTATTAAAATGCTGCACAAAGTGACGAAAGGTGATGCCTATGTCACTTCAGATGTCGGTCAGCATCAAATGTTTGCAGCGCAATATTATTTGTTCGATAAACCGCGTCGTTGGGTCAACTCCGGTGGTTTAGGCACGATGGGTTTTGGCTTGCCTGCAGCGATGGGCGTGCAAATGGCATTTCCTGATGCCACGGTTGCGTGCGTGACAGGCGAAGGCAGTATTCAAATGTGTATTCAGGAATTGTCTACCTGCACGCAATATCACTTGCCGGTAAAAATTATCAACTTGAACAACCAAGCGTTGGGCATGGTGAAGCAGTGGCAGGATATGCAATACGAAGGTCGCCACTCGCAAAGTTTGTACGAAGATTCATTGCCGGATTTCATGAAGTTAATGGATGCGTACGGCCATGTTGGTATCAAAGTAACGCGCTATGAAGATTTGGAAGCCGCGATGGAGCAGTGCTTCGCAATGAAAGATCGCGTAGTGTTTATGGATATCTATGTCGATAGCACAGAACATGTTTATCCGATGCAAATTGCACCGAACGGTTCGATGCGCGATATGTTGTTGAGCAAGACGGAGCGCACCTGATGAGACGCATTATTTCGGTATTGTTAGAAAATGAGCCCGGTTCTTTGTCGCGCGTTGTCGGCTTGTTCTCGCAGCGCGGTTACAACATTGAAACGCTGACTGTTGCGCCGACGGAAGATCCAACGCTGTCTCGCCTGACGCTGACTACTATCGGTGAGGAAAATGTCATCGAGCAAATCACTAAGCATCTCAATAAATTGGTTGATGTAGTGAAGTTGGTGGATTTGACGGAAGGCGCTCACATCGAGCGCGAAATTATGTTGATCAAAGTGCGTGCTAATGGCGCGCAGCGCGCAGAAATCAAACGCTGCGTTGATATTTTTCGCGGACAAATTGTGGATGTCACCAGTGCGATTTACACCATTCAATTGGTGGGTTCGAGTGCAAAATTGGATGCGTTTCTGGAAGCAGTGGGTGACGCGGCAATTTTGGAAGTGGTGCGCAGTGGTGTGTCTGGCATCGCGCGCGGTGAAAAAGTATTAAGTCTTTAATTTTATTTAACTGGCATCAGCCAAAACTCACGAGGTAAACCATGCAAATCTATTACGACAAAGACGCAGATCTTTCTATCATTCGCGGTAAGAAAGTAGCGATTATTGGCTTTGGTTCACAAGGCCACGCGCACGCTGGCAACTTGAAAGACTCTGGTGTTGATGTTGTGGTGGCATTGCGCCCTAATTCGCCTACTGCTAAAAAAGCCGAAGCAGCTGGCTTGGCGGTGAAGTCTGTAACTGATGCAGTGAAGTGGGCTGATTTGATCATGGTGTTAACGCCGGATGAGTTCCAATCTCAGTTGTACAAAAACGAAATTGAGCCAAACTTAAAGCAAGGCGCGACTTTGGCGTTTGCACACGGCTTTGCGATTCATTACAACCAAGTTGTTCCTCGTGCGGATTTGGATGTCATCATGGTTGCGCCGAAAGCACCAGGTCACACTGTGCGTAACGAATTCGTCAAAGGCGGCGGCATTCCTGATCTCATCGCTGTATTCCAAAATGCTTCTGGTAAAGCGAAAGATGTTGCGCTGTCTTACGCTTCAGCAATTGGCGGTGGTCGTACAGGCATCATCGAAACTACATTCAAAGATGAAACAGAAACTGATTTGTTCGGTGAGCAAGCTGTTCTGTGTGGCGGCGCGGTAGAGCTGGTCAAAATGGGTTTTGAAACTTTGACTGAAGCAGGTTACGCGCCAGAAATGGCTTATTTTGAGTGTCTGCATGAGCTGAAGTTGATTGTTGATTTGATGTACGAAGGTGGCATCGCCAACATGAACTACTCCATTTCAAACAATGCGGAGTACGGCGAGTATGTAACAGGTCCTCGTGTCATTAACGAAGAATCTCGTAAAGCTATGCGTCAGGCTTTGAAAGATATTCAGGATGGGGAATACGCCAAGAAATTTATTTTGGAAGGCGCAAGCAATTATCCGTCCATGACTGCGTATCGTCGCAACAACGCAGCGCATCCCATCGAAGTGGTAGGCGCTAAGCTGCGCGCCATGATGCCTTGGATTAACAAGATCGTTGATAAGAGCAAAAATTGATTGGTCGAGTAAGATAAAGCGCGGCTCAGGCCGCGTTTTGTTTTTGTAGAATAGAGTTTTGAAAAAAATCGAATAGGTGGCTGTTATGTCAGTTGATCAGCAAAGTTCAGCAGAGAATGAAAAGGAAGACAGTAGCGTTCTTCCTATTGGTGAGCATATCGAGGAAGTAGCAGAAGCCGATGGCAAAAAAGTGCGACATAAAGGCATCTATTTACTGCCCAATTTGTTTACAACAATGGCCTTATTTTGTGGCTACTACGCGGTGATTGCGGGCATGCAGCACCGTTTTGAAAACGCAGCGATCGCCATTTTTGTGGCGATGATTTTTGACGGTTTGGACGGTCGAGTTGCGCGATTAACCAATACGCAAAGCGCGTTTGGTGTTCAGTACGATAGTTTGTCTGACATGGTGTCATTCGGTGTTGCGCCAGGCTTGGTGATGTTCAATTGGGCGTTGGTGAATGTTGGGAAGTTTGGTTGGTCTGCTGCGTTCTTGTATTGCGCTTGCGCTGCGCTGCGGCTTGCGCGTTTTAATACGCAAGTTGAAACAGCGGATAAGCGTTATTTTACCGGCTTGGCGAGCCCGGCTGCGGCGGCAGTCATTGCAGGAGCTGTTTGGTTGGGAAGTGGCACGCAAATTGAGCCTGGGTTGGCGCCTATTTTGTTGACGGTGTTGACTGCTGTTACCGGTTTGTTGATGGTCACCAATTTGCGCTACTACAGCTTTAAGGGGTTAGACTTCAAGGGTCGCGTCCCGTTAGCTTATCTGTTAGCCGTTCCTCTCATCATCATGGTGTTGGCATGGCACATCGAATTAATGGTGTTGAGCCTGGCTGTTATTTATGCATTGTCTGGACCTGTTTTACATTGGAAGACTCGTCACAGTGTGCAAGTCGATAGTAAATAAACATGTAAAAAGTAAAAAGAAATGTTGCAACGGTTTTTTAGTTGCCTATAATGCGCGTCCGCACTGAGCAGTGCCTCAGGCGGGTTGGTTAACAAGATATCAGACAATGCGTGTGGGTACTTGTATTGATAGCAGTAGAATCAATACATTACCTGACAATTCATTTTGTGAAAGTTGTGTATTGAGCCGAGTTTTGGGTGTTTGGCGGGTTACTGCTAAAGCATCCGCTCTTGCCCATTGGGCAGAGTTAAAAGATTGAACTGAAGAGTTTGATCATGGCTCAGATTGAACGCTGGCGGCAGGCCTAACACATGCAAGTCGAGCGGATGAAAGGGGCTTGCTCCTGGATTCAGCGGCGGACGGGTGAGTAATGCGCAGGAATCTACCTCGTAGTGGGGGATAACGTCTCGAAAGGGGCGCTAATACCGCATACGTTCTGAGGAAGAAAGCAGGGGACCTTCGGGCCTTGCGCTATGAGATGAGCTTGCGTCCGATTAGCTAGTTGGTGGGGTAAAGGCCTACCAAGGCGACGATCGGTAACTGGTCTGAGAGGATGATCAGTCACACTGGAACTGAGACACGGTCCAGACTCCTACGGGAGGCAGCAGTGGGGAATATTGGACAATGGGGGCAACCCTGATCCAGCCATGCCGCGTGTGTGAAGAAGGCCTTCGGGTTGTAAAGCACTTTAAGCGGGGAGGAAGGGCTTGAGGCTAATATCCTTGAGCATTGACGTTACCCGCAGAATAAGCACCGGCAAACTTCGTGCCAGCAGCCGCGGTAATACGAAGGGTGCGAGCGTTAATCGGAATTACTGGGCGTAAAGCGCGCGTAGGTGGTTGAGTAAGCGATCTGTGAAAGCCCCGGGCTTAACCTGGGAACTGCAGGTCGAACTGCTCGGCTAGAGTATGGTAGAGGGGTGTGGAATTTCCTGTGTAGCGGTGAAATGCGTAGATATAGGAAGGAACATCAGTGGCGAAGGCGACACCCTGGACCGATACTGACACTGAGGCGCGAAAGCGTGGGTAGCGAACAGGATTAGATACCCTGGTAGTCCACGCCGTAAACGATGTCTGCTAGCCGTTGGGGGGCTTGTCCCTTCAGTGGCGGAGCTAACGCGATAAGCAGACCGCCTGGGGAGTACGGCCGCAAGGTTAAAACTCAAATGAATTGACGGGGGCCCGCACAAGCGGTGGAGTATGTGGTTTAATTCGACGCAACGCGAAAAACCTTACCCGGTCTTGACATCCTAGGAACCCTTTAGAGATAGAGGGGTGCCGCAAGGAGCCTAGAGACAGGTGCTGCATGGCTGTCGTCAGCTCGTGTCGTGAGATGTTGGGTTAAGTCCCGCAACGAGCGCAACCCTTGTCCTTAGTTGCCAGCATTCAGTTGGGCACTCTAAGGAGACTGCCGGTGACAAACCGGAGGAAGGTGGGGACGACGTCAAGTCATCATGGCCCTTACGACCGGGGCTACACACGTACTACAATGGGACGCACAGAGGGTTGCAATACCGCGAGGTGGAGCTAATCCCACAAAACGTTTCGTAGTCCGGATCGGAGTCTGCAACTCGACTCCGTGAAGTCGGAATCGCTAGTAATCGCGAATCAGCATGTCGCGGTGAATACGTTCCCGGGCCTTGTACACACCGCCCGTCACACCATGGGAGTTTACTGCACCAGAAGCCGGTAGCTTAACCGCAAGGGGGGCGCCGTCCACGGTGTGGTCGATGACTGGGGTGAAGTCGTAACAAGGTAGCCGTAGGGGAACCTGCGGCTGGATCACCTCCTTAAACGAAAGCTGCACGATCAAGTGCCCACACACATTGTCTGATAGCAAGAAACACAGCGAACATGCCTGCGGGTGAAGAGTCGGCAGAATATGCCGCTTGGTTGCGGGCATTTTTTAGGCCTGTAGCTCAGTTGGTTAGAGCGCACCCCTGATAAGGGTGAGGTCGGCAGTTCGAGTCTGCCCTGGCCTACCACTCTTTGTGAGGAGAAACGGGGCTATAGCTCAGCTGGGAGAGCGCCTGCTTTGCACGCAGGAGGTCAGCGGTTCGATCCCGCTTAGCTCCACCATTTGTTGGCTGTGTTGTCTGAGAGAAATCAGAACGGAGTGATGGTTGTCATCACTGTTTTCTGGTTTTTACGCCAGATGTTCTTTAAAAAGATAGAAACTGTAGTAATAAGTATGCTGAATCAAGCGCATGTTGTTGTGTCGCCTAGACGCAATGACAGCAATCCGGCGAAATAAACAGAAATGCGACAGTCGATGCATTTTTGTCCAGTCGTTTGTCTTATATGGTCAAGCGACTAAGCGCATACGGTGGATGCCTTGGCAATGAGAGGCGAAGAAAGACGTTGGAGCCTGCGATAAGCTTCGGGGAGGTGGCAACCGACCTTTGATCCGGAGATCTCTGAATGGGGAAACCCACCTGTCATAAGGCAGGTATCCTTGACTGAATCCATAGGTCAAGGAGGCGAACCAGGGGAACTGAAACATCTAAGTACCCTGAGGAAAAGAAATCAACCGAGATTCCCTTAGTAGCGGCGAGCGAACGGGGACCAGCCCTTAAGCACAGTGAGTTCTAGTGGAATGCTCTGGAAAGTGCAGCCATAGAGAGTGATAGCCTCGTACACGAAAGGGCTCATTGTGTGAAATCGAGTAGGACGGGACACGTGTTATCCTGTCTGAATATGGGGGGACCATCCTCCAAGGCTAAATACTCCTCGTTGACCGATAGTGAACCAGTACCGTGAGGGAAAGGCGAAAAGAACCGCGGTGAGCGGAGTGAAATAGATCCTGAAACCGTATGCGTACAAGCAGTAGGAGCCCTTCGGGGTGACTGCGTACCTTTTGTATAATGGGTCAGCGACTTACTGTCAGTGGCAAGCTTAACCGTATAGGGGAGGCGTAGCGAAAGCGAGTCTTAATAGGGCGTTTTAGTCGCTGGGAGTAGACCCGAAACCGGGCGATCTAGCCATGGGCAGGGTGAAGGTTAGGTAACACTGACTGGAGGCCCGAACCGGGATCTGTTGAAAAAGATTCGGATGACTTGTGGATAGGAGTGAAAGGCTAATCAAGCTCGGAGATAGCTGGTTCTCCTCGAAAGCTATTTAGGTAGCGCCTCGGACGAATACCACTGGGGGTAGAGCACTGTTAAGGCTAGGGGGTCATCGCGACTTACCAACCCTTTGCAAACTCCGAATACCAGTGAGTACTATCCGGGAGGCACACGGCGGGTGCTAACGTCCGTCGTGAAAAGGGAAACAACCCAGACCGCCAGCTAAGGTCCCCAATCATGGCTAAGTGGGAAACGATGTGGGAAGGCATAGACAGCTAGGAGGTTGGCTTAGAAGCAGCCATCCTTTAAAGAAAGCGTAATAGCTCACTAGTCGAGTCGGCCTGCGCGGAAGATCCAACGGGGCTCAAGCCATGAACCGAAGCTGCGGATGCATCTTATGATGCGTGGTAGAGGAGCGTTCTGTACGCCTGTGAAGCTCGATTGAGAAGTCGGGTGGAGGTATCAGAAGTGCGAATGCTGACATAAGTAACGACAAGGGGAGTGAAAAACTCCCCCGCCGGAAGACCAAGGGTTCCTGTCCAACGCTAATCGGGACAGGGTTAGTCGGCCCCTAAGGCGAGGGCGAAAGCCGTAGTCGATGGGAAACAGGTTAATATTCCTGTACTTTTTGGTACTGCGATGAGGGGACGGAGAAGGCTAGGCCAGCGCGGCGTTGGTTGTCCGCGTTTAAGGTGGTAGGCTGAGATCTTAGGCAAATCCGGGATCTTAAGGCCGAGAACTGATGACGAGTGTCCATGTGACGCGAAGTGGTTGATGCCATGCTTCCAGGAAAAGCCTCTAAGCTTCAGGTATCAAGGAACCGTACTCGAAACCGACACAGGTGGTCAGGTAGAGAATACCAAGGCGCTTGAGAGAACTCGGGTGAAGGAACTAGGCAAAATAGCACCGTAACTTCGGGAGAAGGTGCGCTCCTTAGTGTGAAGGACTTGCTCCGTAAGCACTGGGGAGTCGAAGTGACCAGGCCGCTGCGACTGTTTATCAAAAACACAGCACTCTGCAAACACGAAAGTGGACGTATAGGGTGTGACGCCTGCCCGGTGCCGGAAGGTTAATTGATGGGGTTAGCGCAAGCGAAGCTCTTGATCGAAGCCCCGGTAAACGGCGGCCGTAACTATAACGGTCCTAAGGTAGCGAAATTCCTTGTCGGGTAAGTTCCGACCTGCACGAATGGCGTAACGATGGCGGCACTGTCTCCACCCGAGACTCAGTGAAATTGAAATCGCTGTGAAGATGCAGCGTTCCCGCGGCAAGACGGAAAGACCCCGTGAACCTTTACTACAGCTTCACACTGAACGTTGAGTTCATCTGTGTAGGATAGGTGGGAGGCTATGAAACCAGGACGCCAGTTCTGGTGGAGCCAACCTTGAAATACCACCCTGATGTGCTTGACGTTCTAACCTAGGTCCGTAATCCGGATCGGGGACAGTGTGTGGTGGGTAGTTTGACTGGGGCGGTCTCCTCCCAAAGAGTAACGGAGGAGCACGAAGGTGCGCTCAGCACGGTCGGACATCGTGCAGTGTGTGTAAAGGCATAAGCGCGCTTGACTGCGAGATCGACGGATCAAGCAGGTACGAAAGTAGGT